>NZ_JBAUSA010000913.1:0-12069 GCF_049581465.1 Caballeronia sp.
AAAGAAATGAAGTCCCGCCCCGGATAGGGGCTAACAGAAATAAGCAAGAAAATCCGACTTAAGCAGAACGACCACGCAAGCAGAAGGACTCAATCCTAGACCCGCACTCTCCGCGAGCAGCACCCCCTTCACCCTAGCCCCACACTCTCCGCGAGCAGCACCCCGCCTAGCCCACACTCTCCCTAAGCAGAACCAAAACCCCAAAGCCGCCAGCCGGCCCCCACGATATGTCACACTTCGCCGTACGTTCATGCGCGGCCCCCGTTGCCCGTTTTTTCACCTGGATTGGAGACTTCGAGCCTTGCACTCTGCCGATTCCGCGGCAATCGACCTCCCGTTGCCATTGCGCAACTTCGCTGCAACCCGGCGCATCCTGCTGATTGTCCTGGCAGCATCGATCGCGTTTCCGGTCGCCTTCCTGGTTGGATACGGGTATTACGACTACCAGCGGCGCATAGCGGACGCGAGCGATATCGCCGATCGCGTGGCCCGTGTCGCCGATGAGCACGCGACCAAGGTCATCGACTTGAACCGCGAAATGGCGGCGCGCATCGTGGAATTACTTGACGATGACAACGACGCTCGCATTCGCGAGAATCAGGCGCTCCTCCATGAACGGATGAGCGAAATCGGCGGATCGTTTTCGCAGGTCGCCAGCATTGCGATCTTCGGCACGACCGGCGAGATGCTCGCGAGCAATCGCTATTTCCCCGTGCCGAACGTCTCGATCGCCGACCGCGACGACTTCACCTCGGCGCGCGCCATCCGCCCCGAACCGTATTACTCGCTTCCCCTAATCGGCAAGATCGCGCAAACCGATGTGTTCACGACAAACGTCGCACGCAGCGCAAGCGACGGGAGCTTCGCGGGGGTCGTGTCGATTGCGTTGCGACGCGCTTATTTCTCCGACTTTTACCGCGATTTATCCAATGGTGGGCCGCCGGTGACGGTCGCGCTGTATCGTCGCGACGGCGGCCTTCTTGTGCGCGAACCGCCTGCCCGGCCAAGCAGAATGCACGCCAGCAACTCGCTTTTTACAACCGCCATGCGCAACAACGAGTTGTTCGGCCACATGCGCATGACTTCCACTATCGACGGCGTTGAGCGGCTGGTCGCCTTCCGGCGCGTTGGCGACTATCCGCTGTACGTGGTGAGCGGCATCCCGACCAGCGTGATCTTCAACGAATGGCGCCAGCACTACCTGATGATCGCAGTCATTACCGCGGCTCCTTGCGTAGCGGTCTGGCTGCTCGTGTTGTTTTCGTTGCGCCAGCTCAAGGCGCAGCAGGCCGCATGGGAGCGCTGGCAGGCCGAAGTCGCGATGCGGCTGTCGGCAGAAGCGTCCAGCCGGCAACTGCGGCGCATGGGCGCGCTCGGCAATCTCGTCGCGAACGTGGCTCACGACTTCAACAACCTGCTGATGGTCGTGTCGGCGAATATGGAACTCGTGCGGCGCAAGAAGTTCAATGGTGTCGAGCGGGAGGTGCTGGCCGTCGAGCGTGCGACGGTTGGGGCGCAATCGCTTGCCCGGCGGCTGTTGAGCGTGGCGCGCAAGCAGCCCCTCAAGCAGGAGCCGATCGATCTCGCGCGCTGGCTGCCTGCGGCGTCCAGCTTGATCGAAACGGCCGTCGGAGAAACGATTCAGCTCAAGGTACAGGTGTCGCCCGACATCTGGTGCGTTCGCGCGGATGCTGCCGAACTTGAATTTGCGATCATCAACATTGCGGTAAATGCGCGCGATGCCATGCCGCAAGGCGGCCGTTTCGTGATTCGTTGCCAGAACGTGCGCGTCACTGCCGACAACGCACTTGCCGATGGTGAATACGTGCTGCTCGCATTTACCGATAGCGGCACAGGCATGAACGAGGCCACGGCGCGGCGCGCGTTCGAGCCGTTATATACGACCAAACTGAGTGGTTCCGGCACGGGGCTTGGGCTCGCGCAGGTGTTGGCGACGAGTGAGCAGGCTGGCGGCACGGCGCGTCTGGACAGTGTGGTGGGACGCGGCACGACCGTGCGCCTGTACTTGCCCCGGTTCACGGGTTCGTGCGAGGCGGCGGCGCCGCACGCCGCGCATACGATCGATGCGAGTAACGAAGCGCAGCCAGCGCCGGGGTCGATCCTGCTGGTGGAGGACAACGAAGAAGTGGCGGCGGGCGTGGCTGCGGTGCTTGAAACCCTTGGCTGCGCGGTGCGACATGAGACGACGGCCGACCGCGCATTCGATGTCCTGAGCGAGGGCACGCGCTTCGACCTGGTGTTGTCGGATATCCAGATGCCTGGACGGCTCAATGGCATCGACCTGGCGGAGAAGGTGCGTGGGACATGGCCTTTGCAACGCATCGCGCTAATGACTGGCTACGCCGATGAATTCGAGCGCGCACGCCATACGGGCGTGACGATTCTTGCGAAGCCGTTCAATATTGATGAGTTGAAGGAGCTTGTGAGGAGTTAGGGGCGGGGGGAAGAGATTAGGCCGATTCTGCAAGCGGTGAGTGTAGGGCGGGGTGGCGTCCGTCTCTACGGGAACGAGACGCAGATCGGCCTATTTTTACGGGCATCGATGACAGTTATTGCCATTTTATGCCATTTTATGCCATTTTATGCCATTTTATGCCATTTTATGCCATTTTATGCAATTTTATGCCATTTTATGCCATTTTAATTATATTATTGACAAGTGTATGAATAGGGGGAACGCCATGGAAAGCATGAATATTTCGCTGCCTGAACCGCTGAAACAGTTCGTGGACGCTCAAATATCAACGGGCCGCTACAGTAGCGCCAGCGAATACGTGCGTGAACTTATCCGCAGCGATGAAAAGCGCAAGGCCGAAGACCAGTTGGAAGCGCTGCTGTTGACTGGCCTGCAGGGCGAAGCGACCGAATTCACGCCCGATGAATGGAAAACCATTCGCAAGGAAGCCCTGGCCAAGCTCAAAGCCCGACAGAACGGTAGATGATGCCGCGTGTGTACCAGTAACCTGCTGCACGGAATGACCTGATCGAGCACTATGTCTACCTGGCGGAGGAAGCAGGTCAAAGCACAGCTGAGCGCTTCATGGACAACGCTGAGACAAGCTTTGCGCTCTTGGCCACGCAACCCAGGATGGGGGCTTCAGTGATGCTTCATCGTCCCGAGTTCAGCGGTATGCGGAAGTGGGGCATTGATGGGTTCGAAAATTTTCTCATCTTCTACCTGCCCCGTCCTGATGGAGTGACGATCATTCGGGTACTGCACGCCTCGCCCGACTGGTGGAGCCTGCTCGGGTTGTTGTGACTCCACAAACCCCGCGACTTTCAGTTCTGGCTTGAGACGGCGTAGCTACAACACGACATCGGTATCAAGCAGCCAACCCGTCACAGCGGAACGCCCAAGGCGTTCATCTGGACCAAGAGCGCTCCCCGCCCTTCAATCCGGCGTTGCCTCAGACGCGGTTTGCAAAGCCGTCTGCGGCGCGAACTTCTGCACCTGCAGGCTGACCTTTTCCGCATAGGCCTTCGAGCCGCCATAGCTCTTGAGGGCGGCGCCGACGTCGCCTTGAGCCGACTCGACGTAACCGTGAAGAATCGCGGAGCCCGCCTCAATGTTCGCTTCGGCTTGCGTCAAGTCGATATTGCGCACAAGTCGCCGGTGCGCCGCCGGCACCACCTGCATCAAACCGGTCGCGCCATTCGCGCCGTGCGCCTTCTCCTTGAAACGCGATTCAATGGAAATGATGGCAAGAAGCAGCGCGGGAGGAAGGGAATATTTCGATGCCGCCGACATGACCGCAGCGGAAATTTGCTCGGCTTTCGCCCGCGCCACGCCGAACTTTTCGGAGAGCATGCGGGAAACCTGGTGAGTCGTCTGGGTGGTTGCGTCGCTGGCTGCGGCGTCTTGACTGGCGGGGGAGGCGGCGGGAGAAAACGATGTTTCCAGAGGGGCGGCTTGAGGCGTTGCTTGTGGCGCTTGAGGCGCTTGCTGACTCTGCTCCTGAGCGGCAACCCCCTGCGCGAGGCCAAGGGTCAGTGTCAGCAAGCAAAGTAGTCGGCTCATGAAGAAGTCACCCTCTGAAGGAAGTTCGCATTATACCCATGCGAAAAAACCTTGCAAATCAGGCTCTTGGCCCTTAACAGCATGCGTTTCGCCGTTTTTTGAATGCTTTCGGACCTAGACGGCCGCCGCCGTGACGCTCGCGTCGACCCGCGGGCGCACGCAATCGCGACCTTCCGCTTTAGCGTCGCAGCCTGACTGGAACTCAACGACTACGGGTGAGAGTGCCGCCGGTGGCGCGCCTCGTCGATGCATCCAGGAGGACGCGCTTAATTTCGGCGGATCACTCGAAATTTGTCAACCGCGACCTATACTTTCAAAATCATTTCGACGGATACGGCACGTTAGCGCCGTTGACAGCTACGCGCCGCGTCGCGCAGCCATTTCAGTAGCTTGCATGACCCCTTCGCATGAGGAGAACGTCATGACGCGCAAATACATCGATTGCCGCGAATTCCCGAGCGACATAAATTGCTCGATCGCACTTTCCGCAGACTCCGACAGCGAGTTGCTCGAAGCGGCGGTGCAGCACGCGGTCACCGTACACAAGCATGCCGATTCACCGGAATTGCGCACACAACTGACGGCGATGTTTCACGAGGGCACGCCGCCCGAGGCCCGCGTCGCGTAGCGGTAGACGTCGCGAACTGGATCATTCCGGGGATTTTAATTTTGACAATTAGATATATTAGGTGTTCTAACTAGATACCTGAAAGCTTGTCTGCATCCGTGGAGGTTCGCTATGCCCAATTTGCCCAGCCACGCACTCGACGAATTAAAGGCCGCAACGAGAGGGGAGGTATTGCTGCCTGCTGATGCCGGTTTCGACAAGGCACGCAGCATATGGAATGCAATGATCGACCGGCGCCCGGCAGTGATCGTGCGGTGTGCGGGCGTGGCCGATGTCCGCCGCGCGGTGGCCTTCGCCGACGACAACAACCTGTTGCTTGCCGTGCGAGGCGGCGGGCACAACATTGCGGGCAGCGGTGTGTGCGACGACGGTCTGATGATCGACTTGTCTGCGATGAAATCGGTGCGCATCGATCCGGGAAAACTACGCGCTTACGTCGAACCGGGTGCGACGCTGGCCGATTTCGACCACGAGGCGCAAGCATTCGGGTTGGCGACTCCGCTCGGGATCAATTCGACCACAGGCGTGGCGGGATTGACGCTCGGCGGCGGATTCGGCTGGCTTAGCCGACGTTATGGGATGTCAGTGGACAATCTCATCTCGGCGGACATTATCACGGCCGACGGGGAGCGGCTTCACGCCAGTGCGGACGCGCACGAAGACCTGTTCTGGGCGATTCGCGGTGGCGGCGGCAACTTCGGCATTGTGACGATGTTCGAATTCCAGCTACATCCGGTGGGACCCGAGGTGTTCGGCGGGCTCATCGTGCTGCCGCTGGAACAAGCAAAAGAGGCCCTCGTGAAATATCGCGCGGCGGTGGCCACCATGCCGGAAGAACTCTGCGTATGGGCCGTGCTGCGACTCGCACCGCCATTGCCTTTCCTGCCGCCGGAGGTGCATGGCAAACCGATCCTTGCATTTGCAATCTGCTACACCGGGCCGGTCGAAGAGGGTCCGCGTGTTGTTGAGGAATTTCGCCGTTTCGGCACGCCCTACGGCGAGCATCTGGGTCCGATGCCGTACGCAAAGTGGCAGCAGGCGTTCGATCCGTTGCTCGCCCCCGGCGCGCGCAATTTCTGGAAATCGCACAACCTGGGCGAGTTGCAGGATGGGCTGATCGACGCCGTGGTGGATGCGATCGGCAAGCTGCCGTCGCCGCAATGCGAGATCTTCTTCGGTCTTATCGGCGGCAAGGCGAGCCGTGTTGCGGTCGATACCACTGCCTATCCAAATCGAGACACGGAATACGCAATGAATGTGCATGGACGCTGGAACGACGCGAGTGACGATGAGAAATGCATCGCATGGGCGCGCGCATTTTTTGAGACGGCCGCGCCGTTTGCGTTGGGCAGCGTGTACGTGAACTTTATGACGGAGGACGAAAAGGAGCGCGTCGGCGCGGCCTATGGCCCGAACTATGAGCGTCTCGTTGCGGCGAAGAACCGGTATGACCCGCGCAATTTGTTCCGGCACAACCAGAATATCAAGCCCTCTGCTTTGTGATCGACTCGTCAACGCATCGGCCGGATTGTAGTCTTTGGCTTTGGACCAAAGCCCGGCCCGATGCGTCATACGCGACCTGTGGATTTGTTTCGACCAGACAGTCGATGCAACCACGAACCATTGCGCGTTATGCAATGAAGCAACGGCATGACGCGGCTCATGAAGCGGTCGTGGATCGGTTTCGCTTGAACCCACACACCACGAACCCGTACCGCCTCGACCATACCGTCGTCGAGGCAGTATCGCCCGGCCAGTCGCGCAACGGCAGTCATTGCATGCAAGATGACCGGCATCGGCTCGAAGCCACCGACCAAGGCAACGCTGGAAGCAAACTCCCTTTATGCAAATCAGTTAGCGTTCAATGACACTCAGGATTTTCAGGACGCGAGCCGTGGGCTGATCGCCACATTGCTGGACGCCGACGTTATTCCAAGCACCAAAGGCGGCGCTGCCTGGAATTTAGGGCAGTTTTCATTTATTACCGGCGGCCCGGAAAATAATGCGCCGGACTCAGTGAACTTCAGCTTGTGGCGCAATGCCACGCTGAACATAAATCACGCATCTCGGTGATCGCCCGATCACCCACGTTATTTACACGCATAGTCACGCGGACCCCTATGGTGGCATTCGCGGTATTGTCGACGAAGCCGATTTAAAAGCCGGTAAGGTGAAGATTTATGCGCCGGCGGGATTTGCGGAAGCCGCAGTGGGTGAAAATGTTATCGCCGGTAAAAAAGGGTTCAGCCGGTTCAGGTGTGTGCAGCTTGATAAGCAGATTGGCATAGATTGGCATGATTGGCATTACCAATTGCGCGACTGATGTTCCGGTCGCGCAATCACCGCTTTGCTCGGTTAATGGGCTTTTGATCACACTCGCGCCGATATTCTTCAGTCTATTTACGGCCGGTGAAAATGCGGCGCCCTGTCATGAAAATATTTTATTGACGGTGTATGCTCGGCCCTCTTGCAGTGCGTCCGACCACGAGTGACGTTTTCGCTCGCTATAGTGTTTCTAAATATAATTAAATTCTGAGAGAGGACGATATGTCCAAAGTAGAAGTCATGTACAAAGGATTCAGGCTTATTCCGCTTGCCGCTTATGACGACGGCACTTATGCGTCGATGCTCATTATTGGACGGGCAGACGAATCGCAAAGGGCCTCGTCGGTTCTGGGCAGTTTTGTCGATGCTGATTCAGCGTGTCAATACGCCATTGAGTACGGGATTGCGCAGATCGACCGGGGGGGCGTTGCGCAAGCGGTTTGAACGGGGAGGTTGGGGCGGCTCCAAAAGCAGATCCGCCCCGCACTCACCACCCGCCGAACCGCGCAGTTTCGTTTTTAATGCGAATGGCGCGGCACCTCCGCTCCCCTGCACCCCACCAGAAAATCAAAATCGCAACCTTGGTCGGCTTGCATGACATGGTCGACATAGAGCTTGCGGTACCCGCTCGTGTCCGCCGGCACCACGGCCTGTCCTTCGGCCCAATCGGCGAGCCGCGCAGTCAGTTCCGCGTCGCTTACGTCAAGATGCAACGTCCCGCCCATGGAATCCAGCTCGATCCAGTCACCTTCCTTCACCACCGCAAGCGGGCCACCCGCGCGCGCTTCCGGTGCGACGTGCAAGACCACCGTGCCATACGCCGTCCCGCTCATACGGGCGTCCGAGATGCGCACCATGTCCGTCACGCCCTGCGCCAGCAACTTCGGAGGCAAGCCGATATTGCCGACCTCGGCCATGCCCGGATAGCCCTTTGGTCCGCAATTTTTCAGCACGAGGATTGAGTCAGCGGTGACATCGAGATCGGGATCGGCAATGCGCGCCTTGTAGTCGTCGAAATTCTCGAATACAACCGCACGTCCGCGATGCTTGAGCAACGCCGGTGTCGCCGCCGAGGGTTTCAACACCGCGCCGTTGGGCGCCAGGTTGCCGCGCACGATGCACAGGCCGCCGTCGGCGACCAGCGGCCGGTCGATCGGGCGAATGACTTCCTCGTCGTAGATCGGCGCATCCTTTACGTTGTCCCAGAGGGTGTGGCCGTTGGCCGTGAGGGCATCGGGATGAGGCAGCAGCCCCGCTTCGCCCAGACGACGCAGCACCCCCGGCAACCCGCCCGCGTAATAGAACTCTTCCATCAGGAAACGGCCCGAGGGCTGCAGGTCGACAAGCGTCGGCGTACCGCGCCCGACGCGAGTCCAGTCGTCGAGTTCGAGATCGACGCCCATGCGCCCCGCGATCGCTTTCAAATGGATCGCGGCATTGGTCGAGCCGCCGATCGCCGCGTTCACGCGGATCGCATTCTCGAACGCTTCGCGCGTGAGCAGTTTGGAAAGCCGGATATCGTTTAGCGCCATCTCGACGATCCGCATGCCCGACATGTGCGCGAGCACGTAGCGGCGCGAATCGACTGCGGGGATCGCCGCGTTGTGCGGCAGCGTGACGCCCAGTGCTTCGGCCATGCAGGCCATCGTGGAGGCGGTGCCCATGGTGTTGCACGTTCCTGCCGAGCGCGACATGCCCGCTTCGGCCGACATGAATTCATGCAGCGTGATCTTGCCCGCCTTGACCTGCTCGCTCAGTTGCCAGACAACCGTGCCCGAACCGATATCCTTGCCATGATGCTTGCCGTTGAGCATGGGTCCGCCGCTCACCGCGATGGCCGGCACGTCGCAACTTGCCGCGCCCATCAAGAGCGCCGGCGTGGTTTTATCGCATCCGACGAGCAGCACGACGGCATCGATCGGATTACCTCGAATGGACTCCTCTACATCCATGCTCGCGAGGTTGCGCGTGAACATCGCGGTCGGGCGCAGGTTCGATTCGCCGTTCGAGAAGACTGGAAACTCCACCGGAAAACCGCCCGCCTCGAACACACCGCGCTTCACGTGCTCGGCAAGCTTCCTGAAATGTGCGTTACACGGGGTGAGTTCGGACCACGTATTGCAGATGCCGATGATCGGCTTGCCCTGGAATTCGTGATCCGGAATGCCCTGGTTTTTCATCCAGCTTCGGTACATGAAACCGTTCTTGTCGGCGGTGCCGAACCATTGGGTAGAACGGAGCGGGCGTTTTTCAGTAGACATGCGTTTTCTCGTCAATCGTTGAGTGGCTAGATACTTCTAAATATGCAAATGCGGCTGACCGGTGCGCGAAACGCCGGTGCAAGTCAGGCGCTCAGGTGCAGTCGGGATATCCCCTCGCACGTCCGTGGTTGTGTCCTTGCAGCGACTCGCCCAAGCGAAGCGTGCCGGCAGGGGGCGTTGAATTAAATCTCGCGGGGCGCTTCATCTTCCTGGCTCCATCGCGAGAGGTTCGGCCTGGTCGGTGCCATCGGGTTGCGTGGGTCGCCGGGTTCGCCTGGCGCTCACTCGCTTGCCAAGGCCTGGGCCGCTCGATTTGCGGCGTGCCGCGTGCCGTTCTATAAACCGCTGCAGGAGGCAGAACGCACAGAGCAGCGCGCCGATGACAATGCGCGTCCACCACGAGCTAAGCGTGCCGTCGAAGGTGATCAGCGTCTGGATCGTGCCGAGAATGCCCACGCCAAACACCGATCCGATCACATAGCCGACACCGCCCGTCAGCAAGGTCCCGCCGATCACCGTGGCGGCGATCGCGTCGAGTTCCATGCCCTGGCCTTGCAGCCCATAGCCCGACAGCACATACAGCGTGAACACGACACCCCCGAGCGTCGAGCAGAATCCGCTCAACGCATAGACGCCGACCTTCGTGCGCGCGACGGGCAGACCCATCAGCAACGCGGAGCGCTCGTTGCCGCCGACCGCATAGACGTTGCGACCGAAGCGGGTGAAATGCGCGACGAAAATCGCGATCAACAGCGTGACGATGGCGATCAGCGCGCCCGTCGAGAGTGAAGCGCTGCCGATGCCGAGGTGGTAGCCGGACAGGGCGTGGAACGTGGGGTCGTTGATGGTGATCGACTGGGTCGTGATCAGGAAGCACGTGCCGCGCGCGAGGAACATGCCCGCGAGCGTGACAATAAACGGCTGCAGCTTGAAGAAGTGGATCAGCGCGCCCATCGCCGCGCCGTACAAGGTGCCTAGCACCAGCACGATCGGCACGATCACCCATACGGGCCAATGCAGGCGCTCGGTGCCCACGGCGCACAGAATCGTCGTCAGGGCAACCACGGAGCCGACCGACAGGTCGATGCCACCCGACACGATGACGAACGTCATGCCGATCGCGACAATCAACAGGAACGCGTTGTCGATCAGCAGGCCGACCAGGACTTGCATCGAGAAGAATCCGGTGTACATCACCGAGCCGAAGCCGAACAGCGCGACGAACAGGACGAGGGTGACGACAATCGGCAGGGTGCGCGGATCGACCAGACGCTCAAAGAGATTCCTCATTTTGCAGCCTCGGTCATGGGTCTTTTCGATACACCCGCGAAAACACGTCTTAGATGACGCACAAGCACCGTGCGCGCCGTGGCTGACTGGACCACGCTGACTACCAGCACCACCGCAGCCTTCACGACCAGCGTCGCTTCGGGCGGCACGCCGATGGAATAGGTCGTGTAAGTCAGCGTCTGGATGATCAACGCGCCGAGCACGGTGCCGGCCAGGCTGAACCGGCCGCCGAGAAGCGACGTGCCGCCGAGCGTCACCGCAAGGATCGCGTCGAGTTCGAGTAGGAGTCCGGCGTTATTGCCATCGGCGCTGCGCACGTTTGAGCTGGCGAGAATCCCAGCAATCGCTGCAGTCAGTCCCGAGAAGGTGTACACGCCGAATACGATCGCACCCGAGCGCAAGCCGACCAGACGCGTCGCCACCGGATTGATCCCGATGGCGCGAATGAAGAGGCCGAGCGCCGTGCGATTCATCAACAACGCGGTCAGGACAATGCCGCTAATCGCCACCCAGACCGAACAGGGCATGCGAGCGAGATAGCCACCGCCGACGAACAGATAGCCGGGCGAGCCGATTGGAATGATCTGGCCGCCGGTCAGCAATTGCGCGACGCCGCGGCCGGCCACCATGAGAATCAACGTCGCGATAATCGGCTGCATTCCCACGAACGCGACCAGCACGCCGTTCCACATGCCCGCAAGCACGCCCACGGTGAGTGCCGCGAGGAGGGCTTCGCCGACCCCGCCTGGATTGTCGGCAAGAATGGTGGCGGCGGCAGCGCCGGCAATCGCGACGACGGCGCCCACCGAGATGTCGATGCCGCGGGTCGCGATGACCAGCGTCATGCCGAGCGAGACGAGCACGAGCGGCGCGGCGCGGTTGAGAATGTCGATCGGCGCGCCGAACAGGTGTCCATCGAGCATCGAGATCGACAGGAAATTCGCGTTGTGCGTGAGATCGAGCAGGACCAGTAACACGAGCGTGAGACAGGGCCAGGCGAGCGGATGCTGCAACGCGGCTTTGAACACTCTCATTGATTGCCTCCCGCGATCAGTCGATAAACCTGGTCCTCCGAAGTCGCATTGCCCGCGACCTCGGCTACCTTGTAGCGGTCCCGCAGCACCGCAATCCGGTGACTGACTCGCACGACCTCGCTGACCTCCGACGAGATGAACAGGATGCCGAGCCCTTTGGCACACAGCGCGAGCATGCGGTCCATGATTTCGAATTTAGCTGCGACGTCGATGCCGCGCGTGGGTTCATCGAGGATCAGCATCTTCGGTTCGGTCGCGAGCCAGCGCGCGAGGAGAACCTTTTGCTGGTTGCCGCCCGACAGAAGGCCGATGGGTTGCTCGGCGTCGCGAGCCTTGATGCCGAGCCGCCCGATGTAGTCATCGGCGATCTCGCGCTGTTTCTTCTTGCTGATGCTTCGCCACCAGCCGAGCCGGGCCTGCAGCGCAAGAATTATGTTCTCGCGGATCGAGAGGTCCGCGACAATGCCTTCCTTCTTGCGATCTTCCGGGCAA
>NZ_JBAUSA010000914.1:0-8115 GCF_049581465.1 Caballeronia sp.
CACATATTGCTCGCAGGCGGCCGCATACTCATCGATCGAGGTAACAGGCGCGGCGGCCAAGCGAACTCCGCATGCCTCAATGACCTGCCTGACGATGGGCTCGGTCTGATTGAGGCCCAACACGCGAAATGGCGCAGCAACAAAAAACGGGTTGCTCCATTGCAGATGAAGCAACCATCCAGAGGCGAACTGTGATGCAGGGTTTCGTAGGACAACTGCATGCATTACGTCAGGAAACGCGGTCTTGAGCCACGGCAGGCGTCCCATGGAGCGGCAAAATTTGAAGACGGGTGTTTTGCCTTGATCCGTCGTCTGGTCGCAGAGGCTTTTCAAGTACGTCTGCAATGCGGGAAATCCAGCGTCCGGCACGGGCCCAAAGCGATCCGTGTTGAAGCTCTTCCTATACCCGATCACACCGTGCGCGCCTTCCTGGATAAACGGCCGGTATTCCGTGAAGTAAGGCGTCTTGAGTGGTGGGTGACCTGAAGTAAAAGTCGGCTCCAGGGCGGGAATATCGACCAGTCTCAGTTCGCCGAGCAATGGATGAAGCGGTTCATAGAATGCCGTCACAGTCGGCAACGCCCGAAACCGGGACCATACCCAGGTTCCCGCGCTCCTCCAGCCGGTGTGCAAAAAAATACCTCGTGCCAGTCGTTTCTCCGGCGTGACGGCATTCTGACCGGCGGGATCTTTTGACGTGTGGTCGTCGTGATCGGGGGTGCCCGGGGCACCGTCAGACAGCTGCGTCATTGGCGTTCTCGCTAGTCCAGAGGGAAGACTGGTTGATGTGTACGACGTCGGTGTGTCAATGGCCTCAAGTCCGCGCTCCTGCGGGGTCTACGAGACGATTCCGATCGCAAAAGGTTACCACGGTCAGCTTCCTTAGAAAGTGCAAGCGGCACTGTCTCGAAGCAACTGCTTGAACACCCGTGCCGGGTCAACGGAAATGAGATTTACGGCAACTTATTTTGGCATCCTATGTTTATCGTAACGAGAGGAAAGCGGATGCACGTCGACTATCCAGGCGGGGTCGCGCGCCGCATCAACCTTTGGTCGGTCAGCCACTCCGTACGCGTCCCGATCTCAAGAAGCGCGTAATCGGGATGAGCGGGATTGATTAGATAGTTAAACTCAGCGGGAACGACTGCGCTCGGAACGGCGAGTACGGCACTCGTTGCTGCGCGTATCCAGGCCGCCCCGATGTGTTGCAGGTCACTCCTGCCTGAAAGCTCGCGCCAGTCAGCAGGCAATTGTGTTTGATCGATGTGCTCGATACTTTGCTCGGGAACGCGAACTGGAATCATCACATAGCGGGCATGAAGCGGTACGTCCTGCACAAGCATTTCCAGCAAGGCGAGCGACTGCGTTTGGGCTGTATAGACCATCGAGAGCCCCTTGGGATTCCATCGCCCGCCATACAATCGCGCGCCTTCCCCCGAGAACGCCGTATCCGCATATCGTTGCGTGACCACTCGCCATACCGTGCGCATCAAGCAAACACACCGTGCTCGATGCGGCCCAATGTATCCATCACGCTATCGGCACCAATATCAGTATCGACAAGACTGAGCGGTGTCGCACCCTCCAGCGCATCAATTTGAGTCTTGAGCCAATTGAGCGCGGCATCGAGTCCCTCGAATACCTCCGCGGCGCGCGCAACCACGCGCGCGAGTCGGAGCAGTTTCGCGGACTCCTCGCGACTTAGCACACCTTCGCGCTTGCGCCGTGCCAAGGTCCGCTCGGGAATGTCCAGCGCCTGCGCAAGTTCCGCTTGCGATAATCCGATCGACTTCAGCATGGAGTCGAGGGCTCGCGAAGAGATGCCGTGACGGACCACATCGACCCATTCAAGGCCCGACCGAGGCGCGCGAGCAAATACCGCGCGCCCCCCGAGCAAAGCGTCTGCTGAAACAATCTCTCCACCACGCATGATTTACCCCCTCCTGCCAATTGGCATTTATTTTACACCAAAATGGCAGCGGCCTTGCTAGCCTATTTGACCGTATCCGCAGCCACCTTGCACACCGCTGCGTCCTGGTCGCCCGTGCCGCCGCTGCATGCGATCGCACCGATTAGCTTGCCCTCCTCCACCAGCGGAAAGCCGCCCGGCGATGCCACCAGGTCCGGGTCAAGGGTGCCGACATAGGCGTGTCCCGTTTCGAATTGATTGTAAAAGACGCGCGTCTCGCGACGAAAACGGGCTGCAGTGCGTGCCTTGCGCTGCGCGATGGGTATCGATGCAAGTTGTGCCCCATCCATGCGTTCAAATCCGACCAGATCGCCGTGCGTATCGACCACGGCGATGTTCATTTTCCAGTCGTGTTTCTTCGCTTCTGCTTCGGCTATCGCAAGGAGCTTCTTCGCCGCGTCTATGCCGATCGACGTGCCGTAGGGAATGTCGAACGGCATCTGCGTGGGAGTCCCGCCGGCGACCGGCGGCGATGGCAATGATGGAGTTTGCGCAGCGGCAAGGGCCGCCCCGGCGCTTAATAGCGTACCCGCAACGTAGGTGAGCTTATGCATCGTGAGTTTCTCCCGTGGTCTTTGCGAACTACACCGGTCAAGCCAGTGCAAACAACCTCCCAAGATGGGGCTCGCGGTCTTCCACGCCGGCTAGCCGCAACGCGTGCCAGGCCATTGCGAAGTTGCTGGATATCACCGGTTTGCCGATCGTAGCCTCCAGCTCTGGAATCAGCTCCGCGATGCGCAAGCTCGTGCACGACACGAAAACAGCATCCACGTCAGGATTGCTTGCAAGACGCTCGACGGCGGCTCGCAGAGAGTCCGCGTCTATCCGCGCCACCTCGTTGTCATTCGCATGCTCGAACGACGCCATGCGCGTAATGCCGACGCCGCGTGCCTCAATGTAGTCGCGCATGAAATCGTTAATCGAGCGCACATAAGGCGTCAACAGTCCGGAGTGCTTCGCGCCCAGCGCGCGAAGCGCCGCAAGCGCAGCAGTGATTGGCGTGGTGCACGCGACGCCCGGACGCGCTTCGTGGATGCGCGAGAATACCTTTTCCTCGCCGATCACCATCGATGCCGACGTGCAGCCAAACGCCACAACATCGATCCGCTCGGCGGGACGAATCAGCGCGACCGCCGGCGCGATGCGCGTGTCCATTTCCGCGAGGCGTTCCGGTGTGATGTCCGGCGAGTTGAGCACGCGGGATTCGTAGAACGCGACGCCCTCCTGCGTGAGCAGGCGGCGCCACTCGTGTTCGATCGTATGGTCGGTGGCCAGCACCACGAGCCCTATGGCTGCACGTCGGCAGATGCCATCGTCCAGCGCGAATTCGAGCCTTGTGTAGGCGGCATCCTGAAGGGGGATCGTGCTCATTTCAGTGTCATCCCTGTCATGTCGAGTTCAGGTTCGCGACCGGCCATGATGTCGACCAGCAGTTTCGCGGTGCCACACGACATCGTCCATCCCATGTGTCCGTGGCCCGTGTTCAGATACAGGTTCCTGTGACGCGTGCGGCCGATCAGCGGCGTCCCCTCGGGCGTCATCGGGCGCAGGCCTGCCCAGAAGGACGGGCGGGCGTAGTCGGCGCCATCGGGGAACAACTCCCGGGCGGCCCGGAGCATCTGCCTGAAGTCAGCGGGTGTGTGGTGAGTGTCGTAGCCGGCGAATTCGGCGGTTGCGGTAAAGCGCAGGCGTTGGCCAAAACGCGCCCATGCCACGAGATTATTCTCGTCGACACCACCCAGTTCCGGTGGACGGTGATCGGGCCCGACAGGAAACGTGGCGGAATAGCCCTTGACCGGGTACACCGGCAGCCGGTAGCCAAGCGGGCGCGCCATGATCGGCGACCAGGAACCGAGTGCAAGGACGAACTCGTCGCCCTTCAGGAACCCCGCTGGCGTACGCACCCCGACGACCTCGTCGCCGGACGCCTCGATCGCGCTAATGGACGTATCGAATGTGAAATGCACGCCCAGTTGCTCGCACACCGACTTGAGGCCGCGGGTAAACAAATGCGCGTCACCACTTTCGTCGGTCGGGCAATATATCGCGCCGGCGATCTTGTCGCGCGCACCCCCAAGCGCCGGCTCGCGCGCGACCACCTGCGCCGCATCGAGCGTTTCGAGCCGCAGCCCGTTGTCCGCGAGGATCGACATATTCTGCGTGCCTCGCGCGAAAGAAGCTTCGTCGCGATAGAGATACAACAGGCCGCGGCTGATGCGGTCGTACTGCAAGTGCTCGGCCGCGGTCAGTTGCTGCAATTGACTCTGCGCGTAGCAGCACAGCTTCACTTTACGCGTCGTGTTCTGACGCGAGCGCTCCGCCGTGCAGTTTCGCAGGAACTGGAGGCACCACATCCACATGTGAGGGTCTGCATTGAGCTTGAGCCGCAGCGCCTGCCCTTCGACGAAGAGAGATTTCAGGAGGATTTTCGGCGCACGCGGAGACGCCCACGTATACGAATGCCCTGGCGCGACCAGACCGGCGTTGGCAAAGCTGGTCTCGAGCGCGACGCCGGGCTGGCGGTCGATCACCGTCACCTCGCGACCCTCTTTGGCAAGGTAGTAGGCGGCCGTGACTCCCGCGATTCCGCCCCCTAGCACGACGCATTTCATGTGTGACTCCAAGCCATTTTCCGGTCCCATGCAAAGCGGCCTGTCCCTCAAAAATACAATGTTGTCGACGCTTTTGTATGGTGGTTTATACGCAGATACCCTATACCGTCCAAATGTGCAACGAGACCTATCATGAAAGGAGCGCTTTCATGATTACGCCGCGTAGCGGATCGCCCTGATCCCTTTCACAATAAGGAGTCCCCAACATGATTGCTCAGAACAATGGCACGCCCGGCGCGAGTCGCGTCTTGCGGCACACGACAGTCGCGGCAGTAGCCGCCCTGATCATGCTCGCCGGCGTGGCCCCTGGTTCGGCGCAAGGCCAGACCATCAAGATCGGCGTGCCCGTGCCGCTGTCCGGCAGCAGTGCCAACGCCGGCACGGACATCCTCAATGGCGCCAAGCTTGCTGCCACTCGAATCAATGCGGCGGGCGGGGTTCTCGGCAAGCAGATCGAACTAGTGCCGGAGGATGACGCCTGCGACGCGCAGACAGCGGTGCAGGCAGCACAGAAACTGGTCGATGCGGGCGTCGTCGCGGTAGCCGGTGGCTATTGTTCGAGCGCGGCGCTACCGGAGCTGTCCACGTTTCATCGCGCCGGGATTCCCTACGTGCTGGATGCGTCGACCAATCCAAAGCTGACCGAGATGGGCTACGACAACGTGTTCCGCACGATCGGCCGTGACGACGAGCAAGGTCCGTTTGCAGCCAGTTTCATGAAGAACTCGCTCCATGCAAAGCGCGCGGCCGTTATCAACGACAACACGACCTACTCAAAGGGTCTCGCCGACAACACAGTGGAAGCCCTGAAAAAGGATGGCGTCGACGTCGTCTACGACGACTCGATCACGCCCGGTCAGATGGACTACTCGCCAACGCTGACCCATGTCGCCGCGCTGAACCCGGACGTCATCTATTACACCGGCTATTTCTCCGAAGCAGGCTTGATCGTCAAGGAGGCGCGGCAACTGGGACTGAAGATGACCTTGATGGGCGGCGACGGCACCAACGACCCGACGCTGATGAAGACAGCCGGCCCGGCCGCGAACGACATGATCATCACCACGGCGCCGCTGGCGCAGTTCCTGAGCGCCGCGCACGGCTACGTCGACGACTATACAAAGGCTTACGGTCAAGGCCCGGGTCCGTATTCAGTCTACGAATACGATGCCATCGGGGTCACGGCGAAAGCAATCGCGGACGCCAAATCGACAACGCCCTCGGCGATCTCGGCGGCCCTGCACAAGATCTCGAACTACCCGGGAGCGACCGGGACGATAGGCTTCAACTCGAAGGGTGACCGCAGCGTGGCGGTGTATATCACCATCATCGTTCGCGGGGACAATTTCGCTCCGTACCAAAGGCAAGATGCAAGCGGACACTGGGTGACGATGAAATAGGCTCCGTAGCGCACCGCGCTTAAGCCATGAGCACCTTCTTCCAGTTCGTCATCGAAGGGCTGACGATCGGCTCGTTCTATGCGCTTGTCGCCCTCGGCTACACGATGGTCTACGGGATCATCCGGCTGATCAACTTCGCTCACGGCGACTTGTTCATGGTCGGTGCGTTCATCGGCTGGACCGGCTTGACCGTGCTTGCTGCAGCGCACGTGCCGCTCGCTTTGGCGCTGCTCATTACGCTTGTGGCCTCGATGGCGGTCACAGGCGCACTCGGCCTCGCGATCGAGCGGCTCGCGTACCAGCCACTGTTGCGCGCCCCCCGGTTGTCGATCCTGATCACGGCACTCGGCGTCTCGCTAGCGCTGGAGAACGGCGTATTGCTCCTCTACGGCGCCGGCTTCAACACCTATCCCCACGTGCTCAGCCACGCAGGATTCGATTTCCACGGCGTGCAGATCACGTTCGCGCAAGTCGGCATCATCGTGGCCAGTCTTGCGCTGATGCTCGCGTTGTATTTCTTTGTCCACCGCACCTTCGTCGGCACCGCGATGCGCGCGCTGGCAATCGATCAGGACGCGGCGCGCCTGATGGGTATCGATGTCGAGCGCCTGATCCAGCTAACCTTCTTCCTGGGTTCGACGCTGGCCGCCGTGGCAGGTGTCATGGAAGGGCTCTACTACACGCAGATCAATTTCTTCATGGGCTTTGTGCTTGGCCTGCGCGCCTTCACCGCTGCGGTTCTCGGTGGCATCGGCAATATTCCGGGGGCGATGGCCGGCGGCATCCTGATTGGCCTGCTCGAAGCGCTGGGCGCTGGCTATGTCTCTTCGCGATGGACCGATGTGTTCGTGTTCGGCGTACTGATCGGCGTGCTCGTGATCAAACCGACCGGATTGTTCGGTGAACGCGTTGTCGAGAGAATGTAGCCGATGAAACCATTGCTGGCGTCATTACGTGGGTCCCGCACGACCGGCGTCGCGCTTCTTGTCGCCGCTGCGGTGCTGCCGGCTGTCGCCAGCAATTATGTCGTCGATGTCGGCCTGACCATCGCCACCTATTCAATCCTTGGCCTCGGGCTGAACATCGTGGTGGGTTATGCCGGGCTGCTGGATCTGGGCTATGCGGCCTTCTTTGCCATTGGCGCCTACACAACCGCGCTGCTGGAAACGCTGTTGCACTTCTCGTTCTGGGAAACGCTGCCCTTCAGCCTGGCGTTTGCCGGTGCTTCGGGCATCGTCATCGGCTACCCTACCCTGCGCCTGCGCAGCGACTATCTGGCGATTGTGACGCTTGGGTTTGGTGAGATTACGCGTATTGTCGCCACCAACCTCAGCATCACCGGCGGCCCGAACGGCATCTACGGCATCGAGCCCCCCAACCTGTTCGGCTACGAGATCAGCTCACCTCGGGCGGTGTACGAACTGGGCATCGCGCTCCTCGTGCTGGTGCTCGTGTTCGCGATCCGGCTCGGCAAGTCGCGGCTCGGTCGCGCCTGGACCAGCATCCGTGAGGACGAGGCGGCGGCCGAAGCGGTCGGCGTGCCGACGCTGCGCGTGAAACTGCTCGCCTATGTCATGGGCGCATTGATCGGGGGCCTCGCGGGCAGCCTGTTCGCCGCGCGCTTCGGAACCATCGACCCGACCGCCTTCACCTATCTTCAGTCCGTCACGATCCTCATCGTCGTCGTACTCGGCGGCCGTGGCAGCATTCCCGGCGTGATCCTGGGCGCAGTCATCGTGGCCGGCCTGCCTGAGCTGCTGCGTTTCCTCAACCTCTGGCGCATCTTCGCTTTCGCGATCGGGCTCGTGATCCTGATGCTGCTGCGCCCGCAAGGGCTGTGGCCGGCGCCTCTGCGCCGCGTGGCGCTTCCACGCAAGGAGGCGGGCGGCGCTGCAACACCGTTGCCCCGCGAGACCGTCACCGATGAAATCCTCCTCGATGTGCGCAACATGCAGCGCCGCTTCGGCGGTGTGCAGGCGGTCGGCGGTGTCAGCTTTACGGTGCGCAGCGGCGAGATCGTCAGCCTGATCGGTCCGAACGGCGCCGGCAAGACAACGGTGTTCAACTGTCTCACCGGGGTGACTCGAACGACCGGCGGACAGGTTCTGTGGCGCGGCGCCTCGCTGGCTGGCGG
>NZ_JBAUSA010000915.1:0-13945 GCF_049581465.1 Caballeronia sp.
GTGCGTAAGCAGCGCGATCACTTCGGGGGAATGCGTATCGCAGCGCTCCACCGCTTGAACCAGACCATGACCCGGTTGCAGCATGAAACGGCAATCGCCCGCATGCCGGTCGATCAGCGCCTGGAACCGCGCGCTACGCAAAGTCACGGCCGTGGCGAGCACGCCCACCACGCGCGATTGCGACAGCAGCGCTGCCGGCTTGATGCCCGGCTCCACGCCGACCACGGGAATCGGCAAGCGTTCGCGGGCTAGCGCGATGGATTGCGCGGTCGCCGTATTGCATGCGACCACGAGCGCTTTCACGCCACGAGAAACCAGCCATTCGCCGATTGCCAGTGTCCGGTCGGCGATAAAATCGTCGTCCCGCTCGCCGTACGGCGCATACAGCGAATCGGCGACGTAGACCAGCCGCTCATCAGGCAGGGCGGCGCGCACCGCGCGCAACACAGACAAGCCGCCGAGGCCGGAATCGAAAATTCCGACCGGCGCGCGCTTATCGGGCGTCAAAACGGGCGTCGGAATGAGCGTCTGAAGAGAAGACTGCATTACGGCGAACGCGTTACTCGGCTCCGCCCATCATGGTCTGCTGATAATTCTGGATGCCGACCTTGTCGACCAAATCGATCTGCGTTTCCAGCCAGTCGATATGCTCTTCCGTATCGTCGAGAATCTTCACGAAAATTTCACGCGAGATGAAATCGCTGACAGACTCGCAATACGCGATGGCTTCCTTGCACGTACTCTGCGAAATTTGTTCAAGCTTCAGGTCGCACTGAAGGATTTCGAGCGTCTCTTCGCCGATCAGCAGCTTATGCAGGTCTTGCAGGTTGGGCAAGCCGTCGAGCATGAAGATGCGATTGATCAGCCAGTCGGCATGCTTCATCTCGCCGATCGACTCGTCGTACTCATGCTTGCCGAGCTTCTCCAGGCCCCAATGCTTGTACATCCGCGCGTGGAGGAAATACTGATTGATGGCAGTCAACTCGTTCTTCAGTTGCTGGTTCAGGTATTCCAGAGCTTTTACGTCGCCTTGCATGGTGATTCCTTGTGTGGACCGTTGTTATCGTTTGGCTTTCTTAAACATAACTGCTGGAGTTTAAAAAGCCAAGTAGCAGAGAGAGAAGTTTTTGCTGGTGATCTGCGATGTTTCGGTTTTTCGTACTCGCGAAATGAGAATCACGATAAGAATCGCTACGATTCGTCCGAAAATGCATAGGCCGGGCGCGCAGCCCGGCTTGCGGTCAAGTTAGCAAAAAACCTAAATCAGACTGTCGCGACTGGAATCTTGCCGATCTTCGCCTGCCACTCTTTCGGCCCGGTCTGGTGCACGGATGTGCCGGTCGAATCGACGGCCACCGTGACCGGCATATCCTGCACGTCGAACTCGTAAATGGCTTCCATGCCGAGGTCTTCGAACGCGACTACCTTCGCGCCGCGAATGGCCTTCGACACCAGATAAGCCGCGCCACCCACCGCCATCATGTACGCCGCCTTGTGCTTCTTGATTGCCTCGATAGCACCGGGGCCGCGCTCGGCCTTGCCGATCATCGAGATCAACCCGGTCTGCGACAACATCATGTCGGTGAACTTGTCCATGCGCGTGGCGGTGGTCGGACCGGCGGGGCCCACCACTTCATCGCGAACCGGATCGACCGGGCCGACATAATAGATCACACGATTGGTGAAATCGACGGGCAGCTTTTCGCCTTTGCCGAGCATGTCGGCAATGCGCTTGTGCGCGGCGTCCCGGCCCGTGAGCATCTTGCCGGACAGCAGCAGCGTCTGGCCGGGCTTCCACGCAGCAACCTGTTCCTTCGTCAGCGTGTTCAGGTCCACGCGCTGGCTCGTCTCGGTGTTCGCGACCCATTCGACTTTCGGCCAGGCGTCCAGTGAAGGTACGTCGAGCTTCGCGACGCCGGTGCCATCGAGCGTGAAATGGGCGTGACGGGTGGCCGCGCAGTTCGGGATGATCGCGATCGGCTTCGATGCCGCGTGCGTCGGCGCCGACATGATCTTGACGTCGAGCACGGTGGCGAGGCCGCCGAGACCCTGCGCACCGATACCCAGCGCGTTCACTTTCTCGTGCAGCTCGACGCGCAGTTCTTCGATCCAGTCTTGCGGTCCGCGCGCGATGACGTCTTGAATATCGATGGAATCCATCAGCGATTCCTTCGCCATGAGCATCGCTTTTTCCGCCGTGCCGCCGATACCGATCCCGAGCATGCCCGGCGGGCACCAGCCCGCACCCATGGTGGGGACGGTTTTCAACACCCAGTCGACGATCGAATCCGACGGATTGAGCATCGCGAACTTCGACTTGTTCTCCGAGCCGCCGCCTTTCGCCGCGATCTGGATATCGACTTTATCGCCGGGGACGATCTCGTAGTGGATCACGGCAGGCGTATTGTCCTTCGTATTCTTGCGACCGCCTTCCGGCGGGCTCACGATCGATGCGCGCAGCACGTTGTCCGGGTTCAGATAACCACGGCGCACGCCTTCGTTGATCATGTCGGTGACGCCCATGGTCGCTGGACCCGAGCCGTTCGCCCAACGCACGTCCATGCCCACTTTCACGAACACGGTGACGATGCCCGTGTCCTGGCAAATCGGTCGGTGCCCTTCGGCGCACATGCGGCTGTTGGTCAGGATCTGTGCAATCGCGTCCTTCGCGGCGGGGCTTTCTTCAAGCTCGTAGGCACGGCCGAGGGCGGTGATGTAGTCGAGCGGATGGTAATAGCTGATGTGCTGCAACGAATCCGCGATGCTCTGGATCAGGTCTTCCTGCTTGATGATGGTCATGGCTTGAACTCTTGGGGACGGGAGTTTTATCGGCGTTTTGTTAGAAAGGGCAACGCTCAACCGCGCGCGAAGGCGACGGATTCTGTCTGCGTCGGACGGCGCGCGAGATGCGTGCTGGAGGCATTTGCAGGGACGGACATGGACGGCGCCGGGTCATGGAAATCAACGAGTCGGTACGCAAAAGACGCCGGATTCAGGCGTTTTTGAGAAAGCGCATTATTGTAGCGCGACGACGCACCACCGTCGGGGTCAACCCTCGGACGCCTCCAGTGCGCCTCGCGCCTTCGCCACGGCGTCTTCCTACGACTGCGACATGAACGGCGGCGCATTCTTCGTTCGCATGCTGGCCAGCACGATCCCTGCGATCACGCAGGCGAGCGCGATGCCGTGCGCGATTGTCGGCCGCTCGCCGAGGAACACGATGCCGTACAGCGCTGCGGCGATCGGCAGCAAGCCGGAGAACACGCCGGCGAGACTGCCGTCGACATGGCGGATGCCTTTCATCCACAGCCAGAACGAGAAGATGCTTGCTGACATCCCGTACCACAGCACGAGGCTCCAGACGCTCAAGCTGACGGTGCCATAGTCGAAGTGGAGAAGACTCGAGAACCCCAGCGGCAACATCAGCAACAGCCCGAAGAAATGCGTATAAGCGCAAATGTCGATGGCCGGAAGCGTCTGGGTGAGGCGTCGCGAGAGGATCACGTAAAGCGACTCGCAGCACACGGCGCCCAGCACCATCAGGTTGCCGAGCATGGACGTGTCGGCATGCGCCACGCCCGGGCCGCCGCTCATTCCGCTGGTTCCATTCGCGACGTTGATCACGACGACGCCCACGATCGCCAGTGCGATGGACGCCAGTGCCCGCCCGTTCGGCCGCTCCTTGAGGAAGAGCCACGAGAACAGCGCGACGACCGCCGGTATCGTGCTCGTGATGACACCGGCCGCGACTGCGCTGGTTCTCTGTACGCCGTTTAGCATCAGCAGCGTGAACATGAAAGTCCCGAAAAACGCCTGCAGGAACAGGTTGATCCATTCGCCCGACTTGACCCGGCGGATCTTGGCCGGGCGCAGCAGCGGCCAGAGGACCGCCATCGCGATGACGAAGCGCAGCAGCGCGAACAGCGAGACGGGGACGAAGGCGACGATCGACTTGCCGACGCCTACATTGGTGCCGACCAGCAGCATGGCCGCAATGAGATAGAGCGCGTAACGATTCAAGCTGGGTTCCAAACGGCGAGTTCAGTTAACATGATGTAGCGCAAGAAGCACGACGAAGCCGATTATTGTATAAGGCATGCACCTAGGCTCATTGTTTTGAGTCAGGCCGGCGGTGCGACGGATACCCTGGGCGCACGATGACGTACGTGTATACCCCGTGCGGCTAGAACGATGTGCGTAAGAAGCAGGTAAGGCGCGCGGCTTATCTTCGCAACATGTCAGCGGATGCAGCTCGCGCGCAGCGTGGCGCCGCATCTCGCGGTAAAGGCAGGAGACACGGAAACGACCATGCGCCGTTTCCGTCCACGCCGGCACACTAAATACGGCGACGGGACAAGATCCCGGCGCTGCGGTTTTCAGGTTCACCATCAAAGGGGTTGTCGATGTCTGCGATTGAATCCGTACTCCAGGAACACCGCGTTTTCCCGCCTTCGAAGGAAGCGATGAAAGGTGCCGCGATTTCCGGCATGGACGCGTATAACGCGTTGACCGCCGAAGCCGAACGCGATTACGAAGGCTTCTGGGCGCGACTGGCGCGCGAAACGCTGAGCTGGCACAAGCCGTTCACGACCGTGCTCGATGAATCCAATCCGCCGTTCTACAAGTGGTTCGAGGACGGTGAGATCAACGCGTCGTATAACTGCATCGACCGGCATGTGGAAGCCGGTCATGGCTCGAAAATCGCGATCATCTTCGAAGCGGACGATGGCACGGTCGCCAACGTCACGTACGAGGATTTGCTGCAACGCGTGTGCCGTTTCGCCAACGCGTTGAAGAAACGCGGCGTGAAGAAGGGCGATCGCGTGGTGATCTACATGCCGATGTCCGTCGAGGGCGTCGTCGCGATGCAGGCCTGCGCAAGAATTGGCGCCACGCACTCGGTCGTGTTCGGCGGGTTCTCGTCGAAGTCGCTGAACGAACGGCTGGTGGATGTGGGCGCAGTCGCGCTCATTACCTCCGACGAACAAATGCGCGGCGGCAAAGCGTTGCCGTTGAAGAGCATCGCCGATGAAGCCATCGCGGCCGGCGGCTGCGAGGCCGTGACGAGCGTGATCGTGTATCGGCGCACCGGCGGCAAAACGGCATGGCACGAAGGCCGCGACCGGTGGATGGACGAACTGGTCGAGCACGAAGCCGATACGTGCGAACCGGAATGGGTCAGCGCCGAGCATCCGTTGTTCATCCTGTACACGTCGGGTTCCACGGGCAAGCCGAAGGGCGTGCAGCACAGCACAGGTGGCTTCTTGCTGTGGGCGGCGCAGACCATGAAGTGGACCTTTGACTGCCGGCCCGATGACATTTTCTGGTGTACGGCCGACATCGGCTGGATCACGGGACATAGTTATATTGCGTATGGTCCGACCGCGATCGGCGCGACCCAGGTGATCTTCGAAGGCGTGCCCACTTATCCGCACGCGGGGCGCTTCTGGGAAATGGTCGCCCGGCACAAGGTCACGTTGTTCTACACGGCGCCCACCGCCATCCGCTCGCTCATCAAGCTGGCTGAAGCCGACGTGAAGGTGCATCCGAAGAGCTTCGATTTATCGACGCTGCGCATTCTCGGCACGGTCGGCGAGCCGATCAATCCTGAAGCGTGGATGTGGTATCACGAGAACGTGGGCGGCGGCCGTTGTCCGATTGTCGATACCTGGTGGCAGACCGAAACTGGCGGCCACATGATTGCGCCGATGCCAGGCGCCACGCCCACCGTGCCGGGTTCATGCACGCTGCCGTTGCCCGGCATCATGGCGGCGGTCGTCGATGAAACCGGTCAGGACGTGCCGAACGGGCAGGGCGGCATCCTGGTCATCAAGCGCCCGTGGCCGGCGATGCTGCGCACGGTCTGGGGTGACCCGGACCGCTTCAAGAAGAGCTATTTCCCCGAGGAACTCGGCGGCAATCTGTACCTCGCCGGCGACGGCACCGTGCGTGACAAGGACACTGGCTACTTCACGATCATGGGTCGTATCGACGACGTGTTGAACGTCTCCGGTCACCGGCTCGGGACCATGGAGATCGAGTCAGCGTTGGTATCGAATCCGATCGTCGCGGAAGCAGCCGTGGTCGGACGTCCCGACGACACAACCGGCGAGGCCGTCGTTGCGTTCGTCGTGCTGAAGGGTCCGCGGCCGGAAGGTGAAGAGGGCAAGAAGATCGCGAACGAACTGCGCGCGTGGGTAGCGAAGGAGATCGGGCCAATCGCCAAGCCGAAGGACATCCGTTTTGGCGAGAACCTGCCGAAAACGCGATCGGGCAAGATCATGCGGCGTTTGCTGCGGTCGTTGGCCAAGGGCGAGGAAATTACGCAGGACGTGTCGACGCTGGAAAATCCCGCGATCCTCGATCAGCTTGGCGAGGCGATCTAAGGTTGGTTTAGCAATGGCGTAGCGGGCGCGTGTTTGTACCTGTACCTGCATTAGCCGAGGGCCGGCGCCTAGCCCTCAACCGCAAAACGGCTCCCTTCCAGGGAGCCGTTTTACTTTGTTGCGAGTCGTGCGTGTGGTCGATCCCGATTGCCGCGGTTGCGTTCATCGGTTAAAAACTGCACATGGCCGCGCCTCAACCTTCGCTCAATTCCATTCCACCCGAACCGCCCCCGGTGACCGAGGCGATGGCGCGCGCGCATCGACTTTACTGGCGAGTCAATCTTGCGTTGATCGCAGTGCTGATGGTCGTGGGATTTGGTGTGTCGTTCGGTTTGCCGCTTATGGCGACGCGCCTGGAAAATGTGCGTTTCGCGGGCTTTCCGTTGCCGTTTTACTTCGGTGCGCAAGGTGCGATCGTGGTCTATGTCGCGTTGATCGTCGTGTATATCGTGCTGATGCAACTCGCCGATGCCCGACTGCAACGCGCGCTTGGCCGCACCCCTTGAACGGCCGCCGATGAAGCTCACCCATCGCCTGATCTGGGCCTATGCGCTGTACACGCTGGGCCTGTTCTTTTTCATCTTCGTGATGTGGCGAATCGAGCTCGTGACCGGCCCCGGTACATGGGTCGGCTACGTGTTCCTGTTCGTGCCGATCGCCGTGTACGCCGTGATCGGCTTGCTTTCGCGGACGTCCGATCTCGTGGAGTATTACGTCGCCGGGCGGCGCGTGCCGTCGGCGTTCAACGGCATGGCGACGGCGGCCGACTGGTTATCGGCGGCATCGTTTATCGGACTCGCCGGGTCGATCTATGCGAGCGGTTACGACGGCCTTGCCTACGTAATGGGATGGACCGGCGGCTACTGCCTTGTGGCATTCCTGCTCGCGCCTTACGTGCGCAAGCTCGCGCGCTATACGATCCCCGATTTCCTCGGCACGCGCTTCTCGAGCAACCTCGTGCGCGGTATCGCGGCGTTCGCGGCCATCCTGTGTTCGTTTGTTTATCTCGTCGCGCAGATCCAGGGCATCGGGCTGATTGCGTCGCGCTTTATCGGCATCGATTTCGCGATCGGGATATTTTGCGGTCTCGCCGGTATCCTCGTGTGCTCGTTTTTAGGCGGCATGCGCGCGGTGACCTGGACGCAGGTCGCGCAGTACATCATTTTGATCAGCGCAATGCTGATTCCCGTTTCGATGATTGCGCATCGCGAAGGGCTCGGCTGGTTGCCGCAGCTTTCGTACGGGCGCTTGCTTGCACGCGTGGAAGTGCTGGAACGTGCCGTCGCGAAGTCGCCGGATGAAGCGAAGGTCCGTGACGATTACCGTCGTCAGGCGCAACAGATCCAGGTGGAACTCGATACGCTACCCGCGTCGTTTCACAGCGAGCGGGCGCGGCTTTTGAACGAGGTCGAGGAACTGCGGCGCCATAACGGGCCGTTGCGCGATATTGGTGAACGCGAGCACGTGCTGGCGTCTTTCCCGAAGGATCCCGCCGATGCCCGGCTTCGCTGGACCCGCGCACGCGATGACATGCTCGAGCGGGCAGCCGCCCCGGTGCCGATGGCCGAAGCGTTTCCCTCTTCCGGTCAGGAGAGCAGCCAGTTGCATCGACGGAATTTCTTGGCGCTGCTGCTGTGCTTATCGGTGGGAACGGCGAGCCTGCCGCACATTCTCACGCGGTATAACACGACGACATCGGTGTCTTCCGCACGGCGTTCGGTCGGCTGGACGCTGTTTTTTGTCGCGTTGTTTTATGTGACCGTGCCGGTGCTCGCGGTGCTGATCAAGTACGAGATGTTGACGGGAATTGTCGGGCACAAGTTTGCGGATCTGCCGCAATGGGTCATGCAATGGCGCAAGGTCGAGCCCTATCTGATTCGGATCAGCGACGTGAATGGTGACGGCATCGTGCGTTGGTCAGGCATTCAGATGCAGCCGGACATGGTCGTGCTGGCCGCGCCGGAGATTGCGGGGCTACCGTATGTGATGTCGGGATTGATCGCGGCGGGCGCGCTCGCCGCCGCGCTGTCTACTGCCGATGGATTGCTGCTGACCATCGCGAACGCACTTTCGCACGATGTTTATTACTGCATGGTCGACAAGACGGCGACGAGTCAGCGGCGGGTGACGATATCGAAGATATTGTTGCTGGGGGTGGCGCTGTTAGCGTCTTATGTGGCTTCGCTGAACACCGGGAATATTTTGTTCCTGGTGGGCGCGGCGTTTTCGCTGGCGGCGTCGAGCCTGTTTCCTGTGCTCGTGTTGGGGGTGTTCTGGAAGCGGACGACGCAGCTTGGCGCTGTGGCGGGGATGCTGGCGGGGCTCGCCGTGTGCATCTATTATATTTTGACGACGTATCCGTATTTCACGCAGCTCACGGGGTTCAGCGGAGCGATGTGGTTCGGTATCGAGCCGATCAGTTCGGGCGTGTTTGCGGTGCCGGCAGGGTTTGTGGTGGCGATTGTGGTGAGTTTGTTCGATCGACCACCGGACGCCTATACGCGTGCGCTGGTCGACTACATTCGCCATCCGTGACCTTCTGCAACAAGGGGCTGGCGCGTCGCCGCGAGTTTGCTATAATCCGCGACTTGCCGGAGAGATGGATGAGCGGTTTAAGTCGCACGCCTGGAAAGCGTGTTTAGGGTCAAACCTAACCGGGGTTCGAATCCCCGTCTCTCCGCCATGAACCGAATGAAAAAACCCCCGTAAGTTCAAGAGCTTACGGGGGTTTCTGTTTTTTGGGCCAACAGGGAGCCCATCATCGGGCGCAAAGTCATTATGTCTTTGACGACAACAAAGTTGCCGGACGTTATCTGACGCACGGGCCGCTAGCTGACTTGATGCCAAACGTCGTTGCAGGAGGTAGCGGACGATGACGAAAACGCGAACTAACAAATTGCGATGGTGGGCTGCCGGTCTAATTCTTGGATTGGCCGCTATGTGGGGAATGTATGTGAAAGCGGGGCCGGCCGATGAAGTTGTGTTGACGATCGGAGAATCGTATCAACAAGTACGCGAGCAATCCCGCTCGACGCTACCGGCCCTCACCAGCGACAACACGATTAACCTGTATGTGCGACGGCCAGCGGTCCTACGGTTTAGCGATCCGCAATACGGGTTTGTGACCCCGACTGCCAAGCTCTTGAGCCTCTACGCGGATCAAGACGGCAAGGTCACGCAACTCACCCTATCGCCGCAGTTGGAGACACTACCGCTCGAAGACGCGATGTCGATAGTCGTCAAGTTACAAGACCAACTTCGGCGCGCACACTGGCGGCCCATTCTCACTGCTGACCATCCGCCCATCGCGGATACGCCAACCATGCGCGCCAACATACGTACAGGAGCCGACCCACAGACTTTCTGGCTGGCTGGCAACAAATATCAGGTCTCTCTCGACATTCGTCGCTTGAAACACGAGAGTCGACCAAACGACGAACGATATCTAATAGCTCTACAGTTAAGCGGGCCGCCCTTGATGACGGACCAACCCGCTAGTTGATGCAGCGCTTAGGCGGTCTATTGACCGAATTTACTGCGCGGCATGTGCCATGCTTGAGGAATACCATGCGTATGCATAACCCGCCGCACCCCGGCCAAATTCTTTCCGAACTCTGGCTTGAACCGCCGGAACTGTCGATAACGAACGCTGGCGACGGCCTCGACATCGCCCGCAAGACCTTGTCGGAAATCGTCAACGGCCGCGCCGCCATCAGCCCGGAAATGCCACTGCGGCTTGAGATTGCGTTCGGCAAGAGTGCAGAATCTTGGCTTGCTCATCAGGCCGCGTTCGACCTTTTGCAGGTTGATCAGAAACGGGACTCGTTGCATGTCCAGAAGCGCTTGCAGATGTGGCCTTGACCCGATGGTGATCGAAACCCGCTCACGGCGCACGCCTCTGCGCCCGCAGCAAAGACCACACGAAATCAAGCTGAGTGTAGGTAACCACAAATTGCGACTTACCGGCGACGTCACCATCCGCACCGAAATCAGCCGGATTCGGAATACCAACCGGGCCAGTCGAGGCGATCACGTTATCGTTTGACGAGAAAATATCCTCAAAAATATTCAACCGATTCGCACCTTTCGAACTTTGAATCCGTTTCCCAATCGATGCCTTCGCATGACACGTCATGCAAGACGAGGTAGTTTGAAAACTCGTTTCAATCTGCGAATTCCCTAGCCTGATCGGCGCACCAAACGAGTCGATGAATTCGGTTTGCGTGCCTCGCAGTCTGTAGTACTGCCACTTTGTTCCCTCGAGTCCGATTTCTTTTGGATAGTCTTCGCAATTGAACGGTGCTGACTTACAAGCAAAGCGATCTTTGGATGGTAGGAGCCATGGTCCATAGCCAGTTTTGGTTTGATTTTCTGGCTTCTTGTTATCGATGTGTTCAAAAGTCGCCCAAAACCAGTTCGGCAAATCTTTGGTAAGAATATGCAAAGCCGTCAGACCATAAACCTTTCCACCGAACGAGCACGAGTGGTATCGACTAGCATCGGCAGGTGATATTTCTCGCCACTGCGCCTTAATTTCCTTGGCGTTGGCCGGAAAAGTAATGGATCGCGTCCCGGAAGCGTAAAGCGCTTCTTGTCCTTCAACGTTATATAGATTGTTCGCTTCTATAAAACTCAACGTTGTTGAGTTCATTCTGACTTCATCCGTACCCAAGTTCGTCGGGCCGGTATCGAAATCTGGTTGTACCCCTTTCGTGTGAAACAATAACGTTTGCAGTGGGAATGCATCCCTGGCGAAGGCATCGCAATAGGGGTCCAATGGTGCGTCCCAATTCGTCGGAGCGCTCCCTCCCTTTCGATACACGTCGCTTTTTTCAGGCCCACCAGATACAAGCTTCCACGATTCCCAAACCGTCCGCCCTGAATCTCCAAAGTTCTTTGTTAGATCCGCATCGCGTTTTCCCGGCACCGCGGGCCAATTCAAAGCGATAAATAATCGCCACGCGTACTCGTCCGGGCTTGTAACAGCCATTGCGGAATCTTGAGGTTCAATCCATGCGGTCTTGGCCCAATCCGGCGGGGTAGCGCTGGAATTTGAGCAAAGTAAGAATGAAAATGGAATCATCCAGAGTAAAGCAACCCTCCAGGCAATTCTTATATTCATTTTTATCCCCTGAAACCAGCTTGAATTATATTTTCAGGTCACAGTATTTAGTCAAAGCCACACCGGAAGCGCTACAACATCAAAATATATATGGTGATCAGTTGTCGAACGCCGTCCCCATCACGACCCCTACCTGAAGAGGAATCGCAATCGTCTCTCTACAACGACTGCGACCCCCATCAACTTCCCAACCTTTAGCCGCGCTGCTTGATCTCCAGCCTGAACTTATGCAACAGCGGCTCTGTATACCCACTAGGCTGCGCGCGCCCCTCGAACACCAGCGCCTTCGCCGCCTTGAAAGCGAGCGACGTTTCAAAGTGCCCGGCCATCGGCAGATACAACGGATCACCGGCGTTCTGCTTGTCCACAACCGCAGCCATCCGCTCGAACGTCTCCGACACCAATTCCTTCGATACCACCCCATGATGCAGCCAGTTGGCAATATGCTGGCTTGAAATTCGCAGCGTAGCGCGATCTTCCATCAAGCCGATGTCGTGGATGTCCGGCACTTTCGAACAGCCCACGCCCTGGTCGACCCAGCGCACCACATAGCCCAGGATGCCCTGCGCATTGTTCTCGATTTCCTGGCGAATTTCCGCGTCACTCCACTGCGCCTTTTCGACGACCGGAATGCTCAGCAGTCCATCGAGCAATTCATCGCGCGCGCTTGCGTAACTCGTCTTCTCCAGTTCCTTCTGGACCGCCTGTACGTCGACCAGGTGGTAATGCAGCGCGTGCAGTGTGGCGGCAGTCGGCGATGGAACCCACGCCGTGTTCGCCCCGGCCTTCGGATGATTGATCTTCTGTTCGAGCATCGCGTGCATGAGGTCGGGCATCGCCCACATGCCCTTGCCAATCTGCGCCCGTCCCCGCAGCCCGGAACTCAGCCCGGCAAGCACGTTATTGCGTTCATACGCCGTGATCCACGCCGATGACTTCATATCGCCCTTGCGGAACATCGGACCGGCTTCCATCGCGCTGTGCATCTCATCGCCCGTGCGATCCAGGAAACCCGTATTGATGAACGCGACCCGTGACGAAGCCGCATCGATGCACGCCTGGAGGTTGACGCTCGTGCGCCGTTCCTCGTCCATGATGCCCATCTTGATGGTGTCGCGCGGCAGATTCAGCAAGTCCTCCACGCGGCCGAAAAGCTCGCTCGCGAACGCGACTTCGGCGGGTCCGTGCATCTTCGGCTTCACGATATAAATGGAACCCGTGCGTGAATTCAGCTTGTTCTGCCGGTCGTGCAGCGCGCCGAGCGACGTCATGACGGCGTCGAGAATGCCCTCGGGAATCTCATGCCCGTCGCGGTCGACGATGGCCGGATTCGTCATCAGATGGCCGACATTGCGGATGAACAAGAGCGAGCGGCCGTGCAGCTTCACGGTCGACCCGTCAGGCGCGGTGTACTCACGATCAGCGTTCATGCGTCGCGTAAAGGTCTTGCCGCCCTTGGTCACGCTCTCCGCCAGATCGCCCTTCATCAGGCCCATCCAGTTGCGGTACAGGTGGACTTTATCGGCGGCATCGACGGCGGCGACCGAATCCTCGCAATCGATGATCGTGGAAACAGCCGCCTCCATGAGCACGTCCTTGACGTGCGCGCCATCGATCTTGCCGATGTTATTGGTCGCGTCGATCTGGATCTCGAAATGCAGGCCGTGATGCTTGAGAAGCACGCCGGAAGGGGCGGCGGCATCGCCCTGGAAACCGATGAATTGCTCCGGATGCTTGAGCGCCGTCGAGCCGGTTTTCATCGATACGACCAGCTGGCTGCCTTCAACGGCGTATTTCGTGGCGTCGGCGTGCGAGCCGCTGGCAAGCGGCGCGGATTCGTCGAGAAAGGCGCGGGCGCGTGCGATGACCCGCGCGCCCCGTACTGGATTGAACTGCGCGGCTTTTTGCGCGCCATCGGTTTCGGGAATGGCGTCGGTGCCGTAGAGGGCGTCGTAGAGGCTGCCCCAGCGCGCATTCGCGGCGTTTAGCGCATAGCGCAGGTTTGACAGCGGCACGACGAGTTGCGGGCCGGCTTGCTCGGCGATCTCGGTATCCACGTTTTGCGTGGTCGCGTTCACGGACGCGCTCGCCGGCACGATATACCCGATGCTTTCCAGGAATTCACGGTATGCCTGCAAATCGCGCACGGGGCCGGGATTGGCCTTGTGCCATCCGTCCAGTTCGACTTGCAGCCGATCACGTTCGGCGAGCAGCGCACGGTTCTTGGGGGCGAGATCGTGCACTAAGGCATCGAAACCTTGCCAGAACGCATCGCTCGCGATTCCCGTGCCGGCGAGCGCTTCTTCATCGACAAACTGGCTGAGCGTGGCTGCGACCTGCAACCCGTTGCGCTTGATCATTTGATTCATGGGTGACTCCAACTCGGTTTGAATTCTGTGCTGCCAGTGGCTCGACCTCGATCGGCCCTGACTTGCAA
>NZ_JBAUSA010000916.1:0-6157 GCF_049581465.1 Caballeronia sp.
GCACGGAACCGATGGTCTGCGGGTGCGGGCTCCGCGAGCGGCGCGGCGGCGTTGCCCGTCAGGCCGCGAAGCACGTAGTCACGTATCTGAACCGCGTTCGCGGCATACAGCGAAGCCAACACCGCCCGCTTTCCCGGCGCCGATGCGAGATGGATAAGCCAGTCGGAAAACGCCAGCGATAGCGCGGCAGGGGAGAGGCCGCGCGTGAAACGCGCGATCGCTGCTTCCAACGTGCAATCAAGTGCGCGAAAAGGGTTGCACGAAGAACGGGTAACCGGTTGCTGTGGAAGCACCGGATCGCCGGTCGAAACAGTTCTGGAGCGAGCGTCCATGAGGTTCCTTTAGGTCGTTCACGCTTGCTATGCAGCGGTTGGGTCGAGCCAGTGCGAGACAGACAAGGCGGACCCCGAGATGTTCGGCTTACGTAAGGATGTCAGGGGTAAGAGAAACTCACCGCAGCCGTCCTGATTGTCCATGGAGCGTCTGTTGAAAAGACTGTAGCGACGAGCCGTTTGTTACGAGTTTATCTGCGTCAATCGCGGAGGATGCAGCCTTCATCGCCGAAACCACGTTGTCCATCAACGGCGGAACATGCATGGCGTAGCTTGTGCCGGAGCGATCTTCGGAGCCCGTAGCTCGTCCGCCAGCGCCATTCGCACCGCAAGCGCTTGATCCAGGTCAACGCCCATGCCGCGCAATGAGTGCACGATATTTTTATGAGCAGCGTTCCAATTCATCGCGCTGGACGACGCACGAATTCGCACTGACCGAACCGGCGCTGCACCTGCTCAAGCTGTGTGACTCGCTCGACTTTCGCGTCCCGCCGGGCTATCGGAACTTTGGCCGCAACGCAGCGTCGATTTTATTGGAGCTGCCCATGAAGCTGAATCGCCCCGCCCTTGCTGGCGCTATTGCCGCTCTTTTGCTGTCCCGCGGCACATGTGTGCTCGCGGCGCCGGATCCGGAAGCGCTCGTCGACCAGCATCACTGCATGTTTTGTCACACCGTCGAGTCGCCGTTTCTGGCACCATCGTTCCAGCAGATTGCGCAGCGGTATCGCGACGTTCCTAATGCATCGACCATGCTCGAACAGAAGCTGCGGCTTGGCGGCCGCGCGCATTGGGGCGACACGGCAATGCCCTTGGCTGCCGAACGGGGCGGTCCGATTTCCAGGGAAGACACTCACACCCTCGTGCAGTGGGTATTAAGTCACTGATTCGGTAAAGGAGAAAGCAATGCGTATCACCACAAGGCTTGACTATCCCGCGACACACGACGCGTTCGCGGTGTTATGGCTCGATACCGACTCGTGTCTGTGGTCTAGGGAAATGCATGATGGCGTCGATATTCCTTCATAGGGACTCCTCCGCTTCGAGCCGGGAGCAACTCTGATTTGCGATCAGCACGCACCGAACCCGCTGTGCGCGCTTATCGACCTCGATGTGAGCGACGTCCCGCATCTTACCGAGGATCGGGTGGGGCGTGCAGCATGGTACGGCGATCCGGCGCCGGGTCTACAGCCTGATCGCTGGCACGTACGATGCGTCGACGCTACGCAGACAAACGCTGAGAACGGCGTGTTTGCAGAGTGAAAGTGCTGCGCCGGAAGCCGGACGTCAAGACGCGTGCGCCCCGAAGCGACGCCCACTAGACAGCTCCAGCGGATATACGAGCACGAGCGCCTTGTCAACGGCGGCGCGATGGCCGCAGGCGTCGCCGTTGACGATTTATCAGATTCCCTGGAGGATGTGGGCTGCGCCGACTGGTACGACCACGACGGTCGCCGTGTTGGCTGCTCCCACCGGCAATACGTTGCGCCCGTGCGTCTCGTTGATGATCTCCGCAGCAGAAAGATAGAACGCGAGCGCCGCTGTGACGAGACCACAATAGCCGCCTGCATGATGCAGCCACGCGAGGCCGGTCCATTCACTCGCGGCTAACACGAAGAAGGTGATCCACAGGACGAGAAACACAAGTTGCAGCGCACGCGACGCACGCCATGTCGCGACCCACATGTACAGCGTGAACACGCCCCACAACAACAAATACCAGCCAATAAAGGCAGCCGGCACCTTGTCATGAAGGAACAGCACGAAAAGGGCGAGCGACCACCAGAACGCCCCGTAGCTCAGAAAGGCGGTGGCCCCAAATGTGTTGCCGCGCGGGATTTCCATGAGTCCAGCTAGCGCCTGTGCAGTGCCGCCGTAGGCGAAGGCGACGGCTAGCACCATTCCCATTGAATCACCGGTAAACCAGCCAGCGTTGATCATGCTGAGCAGCCAGGTTGTCAAAGCAAATCCGGCGAGCCCGAGGGATGCGGGGTTGGGTGTCTTGAAGTTCATGATGAAAGTCTCCAGCATTAAGGAAACGGAATTTGTCGCGTGTCAATCACAACGTATCGACAGCCGCGCGACGATCAAGCGTACGGTTAGACCCCTCATGCGTTACGTGCTCTACGCGGGGTCGGCGAACTGGGCGAGCACGGCTGGATTTTCGACGGTCGACGTGTCCTGCGTGATCACTTCGCCCTTGGCGACTGAGCGCAACAACCGGCGCACGACTTTTCCCGAGCGCGTCTTTGGCATCGCGTCGCCAAAACGAATCTCCTTCGGTTTTGCAATCGGTCCAATCTCCTTGCCGACCCAGGCGCGCAGCTCGTCGGCCACGCGTTTCACGTCAATGCCGCTGGGTCGCGTGCCCTTCAGCACGACGAAGGCGACGATAGCTTCGCCGAAGGTTTCATCCGGACGGCCAACAACCGCAGCTTCCGCTACCAACGGGCAGGACGCCAGCGCCGACTCGATCTCCATCGTGCCCATCCGGTGACCCGATACATTGAGCACGTCATCGACGCGGCCAGTGATCGTGAAATAGCCGGTATCCGGGTCGCGAATCGCACCGTCCCCCGCGAGATACAGGTCGCCGCCCAGTTCCTCGGGGTAATAGCCCTGGCGAAAGCGCTCCGGATTGCCCCACACAGTGCGAATCATCGACGGCCACGGCTTGCGTATGACGAGCATTCCGCCGTGCCCGTTGGGCACCTCGTGGCCGGTTTCGTCGACGATCGCGGCATCGATGCCGGGCAACGGCAACGTGCAGGAGCCCGGCACAAGCGGTGTGACGCCTGGCAGTGGCGTGATCATGTGGCCGCCCGTCTCGGTCTGCCAGAAGGTGTCAAGCACGGGACACCTGCCGCCGCCGACGTGCTCCGAAAACCACGTCCACGCGCTCGGGTTGATGGGTTCGCCGACCGTGCCGAGGATGCGCAGCGTACTCAGGTCGTAGCTTCCGGGATGCACTGCGCGATCCGCTTCAGCGGTCTTGATGAGGGACCGGATTGCGGTGGGCGCCGTGTAGAAGGTCGTCACCTTGTGGCGCTGGATCATGTCCCAGAAGCGGCCCGCAGTCGGGTACGTGGGCACTCCTTCAAACATGACCTGCGTCGCGCCGACAGCAGTCGGGCCGTAGCAGATATAGGTGTGCCCCGTTATCCAGCCGATATCGGCAGTACACCAGAAGACATCGTCTGGCTTGATGTCGAAGGTCCATTTCATGGTGACGGCGGCCCACAACAGGTAGCCTCCCGTACTGTGCTGGACGCCCTTCGGTGTGCCGGTCGACCCTGAGGTGTACAGCACAAAAAGGGGATGCTCGGCGCCTACCCATTCAGGCTCGCATGTATCGGGCTGGCCGTGCTCCAACTCGTGCAGCCAGGCGTCGCGACCGGCGATCCAGGGAATGCGCCCGCCGGTGCGCCGATAGATGACCACAGTCTTGATCGCCTCGGTATCGCCGATTGCGAGCGCCTCGTCGACGATCGTCTTCAGCGGAAGTGTCTTGCCGCCGCGCACCTGTTCGTCTGCGGTGATGATCGCGACCGCGCCGACGTTGACCATTCGTTCATGGAGCGATTTCGCAGAGAAGCCACCGAAGACGACCGAATGCGGCGCGCCAATACGTGCGCACGCCTGCATCGCAACGACGCCTTCGACCGACATCGGCAGGTAGATGACAACCCGGTCGCCTTTCTTCACGCCGCGCGCTCGCAGCGCGTTGGCGAGGCGGCATACCCGGTGATAGAGCGCCTGGTAAGTGACGCTCGTGACCTTGCCGTCGTCGGACTCAAAGATGATCGCGGTTTTGTTTGCGTTACCGTTGATGAGATTGCGGTCAAGGCAGTTGTACGACGCATTCAGTTCGCCGTCTTCGAACCACCGGTAAAAGGGTGCGTTCGTGTCGTCGAGAATCTTCGTAAACGGACGACGCCAGTTCAGATGCTCTTTGGCAAGACGTGCCCAGAAGGCTTCGTGATCGTGCGCAGCTTCAGCCACAAGCGCATGGTAAGCGCCCATATCATCAATAGCGGCATGACTCGCCAGGGGAATTCCCTCTGCAGGGACATAAGGGATCGATTCGATGGTAGACATAGTCTCCTCGCTTAAATCATGAGATGGGCGAGCAAACAGCAATCGTCGCCAAGGGAAAGGCTCTTGATGGCCCTAACGGATTCGGCCCGCGTGACGGGCGTGCGCCTCACGCGCGTGGCCGATGGTTGTCGATGCGAGGAGGTGCCGTGAGATAACTATGAGATGTCCACGAGATGACGCGTTGACGCAAATCAAACAGGCTGGGCAGACGAATGAACATATTCCAAAAACAGAGGGTTCGCATGATGCGCCTCCTTCACGGACTGTACTGTCAGTCGCGGCAATGGTCGGCGTCGTTTGTTGCTTCAAGTATTGTCGAGCGCAGATGAAAGCGAAATCAGCAAGGGCGGAGATGTGCGCGGGATTTGCACGCGGTAAGTAGGTTTTTTGCCTACGCGGGAAATCGGCGCAAGACAGGCGATCTTGACGTCGCCGACTAGCCGAAGCGCTCAAAGAGGCGCTCGGATAACGCTTGCCAACCGGTCAGCGGCGCTGTGCAACGAAGTCGTCCGCCAGCGGTACGACCGCCAGCAGGACCAGTATCACCGAGAGGGGGACGGTCGACACGAAGCCCACGTATTTGAAACCCATTGCGCCTGCGATGCCGCCAATAAAAAACATGCCGAGCAGCGATGCCAGCAGAATAAGTTTCGAGCGGTCTGCCTTGACCGCGCTTGCTCCTGGTCCGGACGCGGATACATTCCAGTAAAACATCTTGCCGAGCTCGATTCCGATATCCGTGACGAGGCCGGTTACGTGCGTCGTGCGAATCTCCGCTTTGGAGATCTTTGTGATCATCGCGTTCTGAAGGCCCATCACAAAGCAAAGCAACGCGACGGTAGCGGGCAAAAACAGGATCCGGTCCTTCTCCAGGTTTGCACCGAGCAGGCCAAAGCACAGCAGCATTGCCGCTTCCAGCATCAGCGGCAATGCATATTCGCTGTGTGCCCGCCGCCGACGGCCCCAGTTGATCATGATCGCGGACGTGGCGGCGCCGGCCATGAACGCCATGAGCGAACAGAATCCTGTGACCACGAGGCCAATGTCCCCCAGCGACAGGTTATCGGCCAGTGCCGACACCACGCCCGACATATGCGACGTGTACTGCCCGACCGCGAGCAAGCCACCGGCATTGGCGGCACCCGCGATAAACGCGAGGCTGCGTCCGAGGCGCCGGTTATTCTGGTCCGTGCGCTCAGGTCGAGTGAACCCGCGAAGGTAGTTTATGGGCATGTCGTGCGATGGCTTCGGGCGATTCCGCCGGCCGGCACGGTGTGTGACTGGAACGGTCAGATTGCTTTCATGATGCACCGCAATAGCCCACAGAGACTGATCCAGATCAAGTCGAACCACATTGGTGTGTTGCAGTGTTTCTTGAGAGTAGCCGGAGAGAGCAATTGCCGATTGGGCGGCCAAAGTCACATGTCACGTTACCGCGCATGTCCGTTTTGACAGGGTCAGACGCGTTCGAGTCCACCCCGGTCGACAATGTCTCAGCCGCGGTGATGTTGACGTTTTCCCCTATCACTTGATGGTTGACTATGAACCGTACTCGTACCAGACTTCATCTCATAGTGTGATCACAGGTCACAGGTCACAGTCGATCTCGTAAGGAGTTGTTTAATTGATTGCACAAGTCACGCCGCGAGACGCAGCACGCGAACAGCCCAGTGACGCGCTGCCGCTCGAACTGGTGGCGCGCGAAACCATGGCGGGGCGCGTATATGCCC
>NZ_JBAUSA010000917.1:0-2488 GCF_049581465.1 Caballeronia sp.
TCGCCGCGAGCAGCACCCCCTCATAGCCCCAACTCACCGCCAGACCCGCCCAAACCCCGCCCAAAGGCCCCTCCGGGAACGCCTAGTGCGAATCCCGCGGCACCGGCGCCCCACTCGCCCCGACGAGAAAATCGAGATCTGCGCCCTGATCCGCCTGCAACACGTGATCGACGTAAAGCTTCACATAGCCGCGCAACGGGGAAACCGGCGCAACCCACGCCGCACGACGCCGCTCCAGCTCCTCATCAGAGACCTCAAGATGCAAGCGCCGCGCTTGCACGTCGAGTTCAATCATGTCGCCGGTCTGAACAAACGCGAGCGGCCCGCCCGCCGCCGCTTCCGGTGAAATGTGCAACACCACCGCGCCATACGCGGTGCCGCTCATACGGCCGTCGGAGATGCGAACCATGTCCGTGATGCCTTTTTGCAGCACTTTTTTCGGCAGGGGCATGTTGCCAACTTCCGCGAATCCCGGATAACCCTTCGGCCCCGCCCCCTTCAGAACCATGACGCAGTGCTCGTCAATATCCAGCGATTCATCATCGACCTTCTCATGCAGTTCCTCGACCGACTCAAACACAACCGCGCGTCCGCGATGCTTCAACAAGCTCGCCGTCGCCGCCGACGGCTTGATCACGGCCCCATTCGGCGCGAGATTGCCCTTCAATACGGCAATGCCCGCGTGCGGCTTGAACGGCGCCTCAAATAATGTGATCACCCGTTCGTCATCGTTGCGCGCATTTGACACGTTGTCCCAAATCGTCTTGCCGTTGACGGTCAGCGCGTCCTTATGCAACAAACCTTGCTCGCCAAGCTGTTTCAATACGGCCGGCAACCCACCCGCATAGTAGAAATCCTCCATCAGGTATTCGCCCGATGGCTGCAGGTTCACGAGACACGGCACGTCAGAACCCAGTTCCCAATCCTCAAGCGTCAACGGCACACCAATGCGCTTCGCCAGCGCGATCAGATGCACGACCGCATTGGTCGATCCGCCAATCGCGGCATTCGTGCGGATTGCGTTCTCGAAGGCTTCGCGCGTGAGTATCTTGTCCATGGTGAGATCGTCGTTCACCATCTCCACGATCCGCCGCCCAGCCATATGAGCGAGCACCTGCCGACGCGCATCGACAGCTGGAATCGCCGCGTTTTGCGGCAGCCCCATGCCGAGCGCTTCGACCATCGACGCCATCGTGGACGCGGTACCCATGGTCATGCAATGACCGCGTGAGCGATTCATGCACGACTCGGCTTCAGTAAATTCCTCCTGCGTCATGGTGCCGGCGCGCACTTCCTCCGACATCTGCCAGACCCCGGTGCCCGAGCCAATCGGCTTGCCCCGATAACGCCCGTTCAGCATGGCCCCGCCGGACACCGCCAGCGCGGGCAGGTTGCACGACGCCGCGCCCATCAGCAACGCGGGTGTAGTCTTGTCGCAGCCGACCAGCAAGATCACGCCGTCGAGCGGATTGCCGCGTATCGACTCCTCGACATCCATCGACGCGAGGTTGCGAAATAGCATTGCGGTGGGCCGCAAGTTGGACTCGCCCAGCGACATGACCGGGAATTCCAGCGGCAACCCGCCCGCCTCGCGCACGCCCCGCTTCACATACTCGGCAAGCTCACGGAAATGCGCGTTGCAGGGCGTCAGTTCCGACCAGGTGTTGCAGATGCCGATAACCGGACGGCCATCGAAGTTGTCGTGGGGAATGCCCTGGTTTTTCATCCAGGATCGATGGATGAAGCCGTCCTTGCCGTGCGTGCCGAACCATTGTTGCGAACGAAGCTTGCGCATAGTGTGTCTCCGCGCCCGGAAGCGCCGTGTAGGTGTGAGCGCTCAGGGCGCCCCTTGCGCGCGCCGCCGCGCAAAGGACACCGAATCGGAGCACAGCGTGCCGGCAGCAACTGGACAAAAACCGTTAAAGCAGCTTCTCGATATCACTCGATATTGCGTCCGGTTTCGTCACCGAACCAAACCGGTTGATCACGTTGCCTTCACGATCAACCAGGAACTTGGTGAAATTCCACTTGATGCCTTCGGTACCCAGCACTCCCGGCGCTTCTTCGGTTAGATATTTAAAAAGCGGATGCGCGTTCGCGCCGTTGACGTCGATCTTCGAGAACATGGGAAACGTGACACCGTAGTTTTGCTCGCAGAACGCGCCGATTTGCGCGGCATCGCCGGGTTCCTGCTTGCCAAACTGGTTGCACGGAAAGCCCAGCACCGCGAAGCCTCGCTCCGAATAACGCTCATGCAGTTCCTGCAAACCCTTGTATTGCGGCGTGAACCCGCACTCGCTCGCGGTATTCACGATCAGCAGCACCTTGTCCTGCCAGTTCTCCAGGCTGACGGTCTCGCCACTCAAAGTCTCAGCCGAAAACGTATAAATGGGATTCATTTGATGCTCCGCTTTTAAAAAAACTAGTCTAAGCGAAACGCCCCCTAAAAAACATCCGGCCGAACAGCCAACGTCAAAGAGCGGGCGGC
>NZ_JBAUSA010000918.1:0-2522 GCF_049581465.1 Caballeronia sp.
TCGACAATCGCGCGGCTGAAGCGCCCCCAGTCGATCGCGGGGTTGCGGTTCGGCTGGTCTGCGTCGAGCAGGTCGCGGTCCTCGATGAACAGCAGCGCGTTGACAACGACCGGTGGAATGGCGTCGAAGCGGTCGTAGATCCGTTTCGGATAGCGTGAACCGAAAAGCGGCGCACCGGTGCTATCGAACAGCAGCAGGCCGGCTTGATCTTTCTCTTCGTAAGGCGGGAACAGCCCGTCATCCGCAAGCGACAGCAGTCGTTCCGAACTGCGCGCCTGTGAGGCAACTGTAAACCCGCGTTCAGCCAGACGCTGCTCGAACGACGGCAGCAATGCGTAACCGAGACGCTTGTCATACGGGCCGTTCACCGAAATCGCGGGAAAGCCGCTACTGCTGCTCGGGCCGTCCGCGACCGCGAAACCGACGTCGCGGGTTAGTTCAGACAAGTAGCGCGCCTGCAGTCTCGACGTCTCGATCTCCATCTGGCAAAAGCGCGCCGCAAATGCCAGCGCGGCCAGAACAGCAGCGGCAAGCGGCCATTTAAACCACTTCCAGACCGTTGCAGCGCTGATCGCGTGAGGTGGAAACCGAACCATCGGCCGGTTCATGGCGGCGTCTCCAAAGCAACGGTCGAAAACGTGAACACCCACACCAATATTAGGTGAGCAAGTTTGATTATGGTGCTTATTATTTACGCGGCGTACTCTGCGAGCAACAGGGGCGTCTGGATCATCATAAAACGCGATCAGGCATGGATCTTTAGCTGGGAATCAAACCCGCTCGCAAACTCCTCAAAGCCCTCGATGGACAGCGGACGGCAAAAATAGAAACCCTGATAGGCATGGCATCCCGCTCTTGCGAGGAAGGCCCGTTGCGCTTCAGTCTCCACGCCCTCGGCGATTACCCCCAAGCCCAGGCTCCGCCCAAGCGCCACGATGGTCTTGACGATGACGGCATCGTTGGGGTCGACCAAAACGTCCCGCACAAACGACTGGTCGATTTTCAACTGATCCAAAGGCAAGCGCTTCAAATAGGAAAGCGAAGAATATCCGATACCGAAATCATCCAGCGAGAAAACCACGCCCCGGGCTTTGAGCACGGACATCTTCTCAATGATGTCCTGCACATTGTGCACCAGCACGCTCTCCGTCAGCTCCAGCTTTAACCTGTTTGCTCTTGCGCCTGTCCGACTGATTACCGTCAACACGGTGTCCACGAAGTCGGGCTCGCGGAACTGCTGGGCGCTGACATTGACCGCAATCGTGAGGTGAGCCATTTCTGGCCGGGTTGCCCATAGCGCCAGTTGAGCGCATGCGGTTTCCAAAACCCACTTGCCCAGGGCAAGGATCAGTCCGGTTTCTTCTGCCAGGGCAATGAAATCGACAGGAGGCACCATACCGCGCTCCGGATGCTGCCAGCGCACCAGTGCTTCGGCACCCGTTACACGGTCGCCGTCGACCACCTGCGCCTGGTAATGGAGCAAGAACTGATTCGCTTCGATTGCGTTGCGCAGACCTGCCTCCAACGCGGCTCTTTCCACCACGGCGGTCTGCATGGCCGGGTCAAAGAAACACATTGCGTTGCGCCCTTTTTCCTTGGACTTGTACATGGCGAGGTCTGCCTGTTTGAGCAGTTCGTCAATGGAGGTCTGCTGGCCCCGGAACAATGTGGCACCCACACTCGCAGTGCTGCGGTATTTGATATCGTCAAGCTGATACGTATTGCTAAGGACCGTCAGGATTTTTTCACCCATGACTTCGGTCTCGCTCGCGGCCTCTTGCCAGCTTACGTTCAAGTTTCCCAGGACCACCACGAACTCGTCACCCCCTACCCGCGCCACCGTGTCACTTTCACGCACGCTGGACGCAAGACGTTGCGCCACCTGCTGCAGCAGAAGGTCACCTTTGTCGTGGCCCAGGGTGTCGTTCAACGTCTTGAAATGGTCGACGTCGACGAACAGCAAGGCGCCACACGTTTGATTGCGGTCGCTGAGCGCCATGGCCAGCTTCAGGCGATCCAACAGCAGGGTACGGTTGGGCAAACGGGTAAGGGCGTCAAAGAAAGCCAACTCCTTGATTCTTTCTTCCGCGATCTTGCGTTCGGTAATGTCGTAGTGCGTGCCGACATAGTGGCTGACAGCCCCGTCATCTCCCGTCACCGCCGATATAGAGAGCCATTTTGGATAGACCTCGCCATTCTTGCGGCGATCCCAGATTTCCCCGTGCCAACCGCCTACCCGGTGGATCGTTTCCCACATCTCACGGTAGAAAGCAGCGTCGTGGCGGTCCGAGCGCAGCAACTGCGGCGTCTGGCCCACCGCTTCCTCGGCCGTGTAGCCGGTGCACTCGGTGAAAGCCGAATTGACACGCAGGATCGTACTGCTGGCGTCGGTGACCATCATGGCCTCTAGCGAGTCGAAGGCGACCGCGGCAATGCGAAGTTCGGCCTCGACTTGTTTGCGCTCAGTGATGTCGCGGCCACTGGTGCGAAAGCCCGTGAAGACGCCTTTGGCGTCCCTGATT
>NZ_JBAUSA010000919.1:0-1579 GCF_049581465.1 Caballeronia sp.
GGCGTATCCTGATGGTTGGGCACCTGCTCGAGTACCACCCCGCCGTCACCCATCTGAAGGAGCTGCTCGATGCGGACGAGCTGGGCTCGCTCTACTACGTGTACGGCAACCGCGTCAACTTGGGCAAGCTGCGCGCCGAGGAGAATGCGCTGTGGAGCCTTGGCGCGCACGACGTGTCGGTCGTCTTGCACCTGATTGGCGAGGAGCCGGTCGAGTGCTCCGCGCACGGCGAGTCATACGTGCGTGGAGGAGTTCAGGACGTCGTCTTCTGCTACCTGCGCTTTCCCTCGGGGCAAGTGGCTCACCTGCACCTCTCCTGGCTCGACCCCCACAAGGAGCGACGCATCACCGTCGTCGGCTCCAAGCGCATGGCCACGTTCGACGATATGCGCACAGAGGGCAAGCTGACCGTCTACGACAAGGGCTTTGACGAGGACGCAAACTCATGGGGCGAGTACATAACCCGCGCGGGCGAGTCTTTCTCTCCGCGCCTTGCCAACGCCGAGCCGCTGCGTCTTGAGTGCGAGCATTTCATCGACTGCATCCGCGAGGGGCGCACGCCACGCTCAGATGGGCGCAGCGGGCTGCGTGTCGTGCGCGTGCTGGAGGAGCTGCAGCGCTCGCTTGAGGGTGCGTAATTGCTCAATCCGGCATGCGTAAATGCACAGTCTGGGCTGCGTAAACGCACAGTCCGTCTTGCATAAATACTCAAACTGAGCCACGGCTCGGCGCTTAGCACTAACCTGCCGGGCGATGCACCCCTACCGCGGCTGGCCGTTCCTCACCTCCCCCCAGTACCCGACGCTCTCCGCCGTGGGGGCGTTCTTCATTCACGGCGCGATCAGCCTGTTGGTGGTTTTCCCAATCGTGTGGCGCAGCGACAAACGTCTTCTCTTCGGCGTCCTCGCCTTCCTCGGCGGCCCCGCGGTCGATCTCGATCACGTCGTGGCCGCCGGCAGCTTTCGCCCGCACGCGCTCGAGACCCTGAATCACCGGCCCGATACTCACAGCCTGCTGTTCGCGCTTGCGCTTACGCTGTTGGTCTATCTCATCAGTCGCAGTAAGCAACTCAGCTGGTCGGTATTGGCGATCATTGTCTCTCACCTGCTGTTCGACGCGGCCGGCGGTGACGAGTACTGGGCCTACCCGCTGAAGCACCCCAACTCGATCCCGTGGCTTGCCTGCCCGATCGGGATCGCGCTGCTGTTCTGGGTCAGTAGGCGCGTCGCCTCAGACCCATCGTATGAGCGCGGCGGCGATGGTCGGCAACTCTCCGCTCAGACTTGACATTCCACTAGCAGGAATCTTTCTTTCCGTCAGTTGAAATTTTGGCCAAATGGCCAAACGATCGTCCCGTTCCGCTGAACCACGATTTCACCCTTTTGAACTGAATTTAAATATAAAAAGACACCTTCCAATATTCGTCCAGTCTGCTAGGGTGCGGCTCAAGCACGGCTGGTAGGCACGGTGGGGCCGACCAGCGGGTGGTGGCCGACAAGCGAGCTTCTTAGGAGGTTTCTCTCAGCGGGGAGTGTTCGACTCCCGCAATGCGTTTGGCTTTGCGAAAGAGAGTCAGTGG
>NZ_JBAUSA010000920.1:0-3251 GCF_049581465.1 Caballeronia sp.
GGTGTATCTGGACGGCAATAGGGTTGGCACGGCAAGCGTGAGCGGCACAAGCTGGACCTTTAACGGTTCCGGCGTCAAGGTGGGAACGCACACTTATACGGCGCGTGTTGAGTCGAGCACGGGGCAAGGCGCATATTCGTTCGGATGGGCGTTTACGGAAGCCACGTATGTGCCGCCCCCCCCTCCCCCCCCCCCACTCCCGGCGCCGGCGCCCACGATCACAAGCGTCAGCTCGACGGGCACCTATACTATGGTCGTCAGCGGCAAAGGCCTGGCGGGCTTTACGGTCACTGTGTATGCGGATTACTATAGTAGTATGCAAGCGTTAGCGCTCGGCGTCCGCGTGGATTCGAGCGGCAACTGGTCGGCTGCGGTGACCATATCGGGCAACGGTAATCACAGCATATCTGCCAGCCAGTACAGCTTCTATGACCCGGTTTACAACTCACCTAGCCCTGTGTCGAGCGGTTGGAGCGTCACGATCGGTACACTGATGCAGTCCGCTCATGCAACGGACGATCAAGCGCTTGCCGTTGGTTCGGCTGACGGTAACCAGCAGCCGGACCACGCCGTCGCGCAAACCGATCCGGTTCCCAACACGGTCAACGATCACCAGTCATTCACCGGGACAACCGGGCATGACACGGTGGACCTGAACGTGGACCCCGCAATCTACTTCAAGGAATCGACGGCTCACATCGAGGGCAGCACGGCTCATCCGCTGGACGCAACCGGTGCGGCGATCGCTGTGAACGCCGTGCACCTGACGGGTGACCATCAGGTTCTCGACCTGACCTCGCTCACCGGCAAGACGGCAGCGGCGAAGATCTCGGGCATCGAGGTGTTTGATCTGGGCGGTCATGCGAACAACCTGAAGCTCTCGCTGACGGACGTACTGAACCTCGGCGAACAGGACCTGTTCCAGAAGGACGGTCACCAGCAGCTGATGGTGAACGGTTCGAACGGCGACACGGTGGATCTGTCGAACACGCACATTGCGGGCGTGGCGGACGGCCAGTGGCAGGCCGAAGGCACGGCGGTAGTGGGCGGCGTGACGTACAACGTGTACGAGCATTCAGGCGCACACACGGAGTTGCTGGTGCAGCAGGGCGTGCAGGTGGCCTTGCATAACTAAGGGCGCAAACCGGCCGGTCTTTGCTCGAACAGGAAGCCGGCCGTTCTAAAGAGTAAGTAGAGAAGCCGTTGGGGGAGCGATCCCGCAACGGCTTTTTGTCGTTTTCCGGCCAGGGGGCGAGCTGCAAAAAACTGTTCCGGCGTTCTGCTGGACCTGCCGTTCTCGCTGGATAGCTTGAGGCGCCGTGTTCCACGCACTGTGCCCTCGAGAGCATGGAGTTGGGCGAGACCCGGTGCGACGTCCTGCGTTCGTTTCGATTGGCGGGTCGAATGAATGATGTACGCGGACAACGCTCTTGTGATGAGCCTGTTGCGCGTTGGGGAACTTGTGTTTGCGCAATGAATCAATTCGTTTTCCAGGGGGCATGTCGCAGTCGCACGTCTTGGCTTGACGCCCCATCGACTTAACAGTAATCAGGCAATGCAATTATGGCGCTTCAACCAAAAGACCGTCCCAGGCAGTTACGCAGTTGCTGGTTCAACAAGGCGTGCGGATCGCCGTGCATTAATGCGTGAGGCCGGCTTTCGCCCGTTGAAGCAAGCCCGTTGCATAAAGTTGGACAGAAAGCCGTTCCGGGAAACTGGAACGGCTTTCTGCATCGCGCCGCGCCATGTCCGCCGCTGAATCTCTTCCAAACCCGCAACACCCTATTTCAATATTTCGGTGGATCGGCTGGACGCAATTCGCTAACTTGGCGATTGCAGGATCGTTGTCCGGTGATTCGCATTCGTGTGTGTTCTGGTTACTTGATTTGATATCCGTATTAATGAAGGCGGCACACCACTCAATAAACGCCGCGTTGATTCTTAATTCAAAAAAGGATGCATAGAAATGGCTTCTGACCTGGTTGATAGCGTAAAGGCCGTCATTACATATGTGGATGGTGTACCCGGAGGCGGCATTATCCAGAGCGAAAAACCGCTGATTGCGGGAATATCCGACTCATTTGCAACCGTCGACGTTTATGACGGAACGGCATTGCTTGGCGTGGTTTCAGCAAATGGGCAAGGAAGCTGGTCGCTGCAGCTCACCAATGCGCTTTTTGACGGCATCCACGACTTGTCGGTGGTCCAGGTTGGCGACTACGGCATGGCCAGCCCCGCGAGCTATTTCCCGATTACCGTACAGGTGCCGGAGAGCACGCGAGCGCCTTTCGAGAACGACCCTTCCCCGGGGATCACGGACGGCGCGGCCGAATCCGCGACGCCATTTTTCCCGCCCAACCCTTTTACCGCGCGTTCGGTGCGCGGCGCGATTTCCTAACAAGCCGACACCGTGTCCAGCACGCTCCGGATTCGTCCATGAGAAAAGACAAAAGCCGCTCGATCGACTCGAGCGGCTTTTGCGCAGGCGGTTCAAAACCGGCGTGTTATTTAATCCGCTTCGCCAGTTCGATCGCTTTCCCCACATAGGAACCCGGCGTCATGTCGAGCAGGAGCTTCTTGGCGTCATCGGGAATGGCGAGGCCGCCGATAAACGTCTGTAAGCCTTCGCGCGTGATGCCCTTGCCGCGCGTGAGTTCTTTCAACTGCTCGTAGGGATTTTCCACACCGTAGCGGCGCATGACGGTTTGCACGGGTTCGGCCAGCACTTCCCAGCAGTTGTCCAGATCTTCATTCAACCGTGCCGCATTCACTTCGAGCTTGTCCAGTCCGCGAATCAGCGAGTCATAGGACAGCAGCGAATACCCGAACGCCACGCCAATATTTCGCAGTACGGTGGAATCCGTGAGGTCGCGTTGCCAGCGGGAGACGGGGAGCTTGTCCGCAAGATGGCGCAGCATCGCGTTCGCCATGCCAAGATTGCCTTCCGAGTTCTCGAAGTCGATGGGGTTGACCTTATGCGGCATCGTCGATGAACCGATTTCACCCGCTTTCGTCCGCTGCTTGAAATAGCCGACGGAAATATAACCCCAGATGTCCCGATCCAGATCGAGCAGGATGATGTTGGCGCGCGAGATGGCGTCGAAGAGTTCGGCCATGTAGTCGTGCGGTTCGATCTGGATGGTGTACGGATTGAACGCGAGCTTCAGCCGCTCTTCCACCACCGCTTTCGAAAACGTCTCCCAGTCGAACTCCGGATACGCCGATACATGCGCATTGAAATTGCCCACGGC
>NZ_JBAUSA010000921.1:0-2303 GCF_049581465.1 Caballeronia sp.
AATCGTACAGGGTCACCGTTCACGAATATAGGTACATCGGCAAGGCTCACGGTCAACGTGTGATGGCGTGCTTCAATTTCGCTACGCATGGACTCAACCACTTTCGATAATAGGACGTTCAACTCAAGTTCCGTAACTTGAAGTATCACCTTACCGGTCGTGATACGCGAAACATCCAGCAGATCTTCGAGAAGACTGGACAGTTGCTGAGCCTGGCGTTCGATTAATTGGCGAGCCCACCGAACCCGCGGAGGAGATTCCGATTCGTCGTGCCTGAGCACCTCAGCGGCGCTACGAATGGGTGCGAGGGGATTTCTTAGCTCATGGGCCAACATCGCAAGAAACTGGTCTTTGCGGCGGTCCGCCTGGCGCAGATCCTCAGCGGCCGTCTCGCGCTCTGCCAACAGCGCCCGGGCGTCGTACTGTCGGCGACGCGCCCTTAATGCGGAATGGGCAGTACTGGCCAAGGTGTCGCCGCTGACCGGGCGTTCCACCACGACAACGTTGCCAAGCGTTCTGACCATTTCTTTGAGCGAGGCGGAAGCTTTGACTGAGCGCTTCGAGGCGAGGACAACAAACGGGAAGTCGGACCATACGGGTTGCGCGACGAGCCACTGCCCGAGCAAACCTAATGCGCCGGGGTCGATTGCTTCCTCGGCGATAACCGCAGACGCGGCGCCTTCAGCGAGTGCAACGATCAACCCCTTTGAATTCTCGCACACGAAGCTGGCCAACTTATGACCAATCAGCAACTGCTCTATCACCTGCGCGTCGCGTCCCCGCGGCGCCAATATCAGCGTTCGTTCCTCCACGAGTCACTCCGTTCGCACTTGAGGGTCAAGAAGTGGAACGTTCCCCGAATATTTTGGAAGACCCGTCAGTACCCCGTCGAAGTCGGTCAGGGGGGCGCCGACCTGTATGCCATTTACACCAACCTGAAACTCTCGGACCGTACGTTCGTGGGCGCTCGTGCGGCTTTTCAGCACGGAGATGGCTGAGAGCACTTTGCCCGCAGCCTCAAAAAATCGGAAAAGAATAATGGAATCGCTGAGATAACTTAGATCGATATCCGATTCCACGTTGCCGATAAGACCATGCTGCCCCAGGGCAATTAAAGTTGTCACCCCTTGCTGATTCAGATAGCTAAGCAGCTCGTGCATTTGGAGCAGCAAATATCGCTGTCCGGGCATCGATTGGAGATACGCGTTCAGGCTATCTATGACAATAACCGATACACCGTGCTGCTCTACGGCAACTCGAATCCGGTTTGAAAACTGTCCCGGCGACATTTCTGCCGGGTCGATTTGCTGAACGGTCAGCAGACCGGATTCCATGTGTGGTTCAAGCTGCATGCCCAATGCAGTCGAGCGCGCCAACATGGTCGCGAGCGTTTCATCAAACAGGAAGTAGACGGCTTTCTGCCCTCGTTCCAATGCGCTCAGGACACAGCGCGTTGTCGTAGTCGTCTTGCCTACGCCGGATGGACCAATCAATAGTGTGTTTGTGCCTGGAACGAGGCCGCCGCCGAGAAGCGCATCGAGTTCGGCGACGCCTGTCGAAGCTGCGTTGTTGGAAAACTCCCGGTGATGTTCCGCCGCGATCAAGCGGGGATAAACCGTGATTCCACCGCGATTCAAATCGAAGTCGTGCGTGCCGCGTCGAAAATCGATACCGCGCATCTTGGCGATTCGCAGGCGCCGTCGCTCCGAGCCATATTCCTGCAAGACCTGGTCTAAACTTACAACCCCATGGCAGATGCTATGAAGCTGTAGATCACCGGGTTCCGATGTCTTGTCGTCGAGCAGTAAGACGGTACAGCCCTTGTTCACAAAGAATTGCTTTAACGCCAAGACCTGTCGTCGATATTTCAGCGCATTTTGGGATAACAGTCGCATCTCGGAAAGGCTATCGAAAACGACGCGGTCGGGTTCGAGGGATCGCACCTTGCTCATCACGTCGTTGACCGTTTCGCCAAGTTCTACTTCCGATGGGTGCAAGACTGATTGCTCGGCCTCCGGGTCAAGTCCGTCTTCACTCACGAGCTCGTGAATCTCGAGATGATCAAGCGACCAGCCGTGAGAGGCCGCTATCGCTTTCAACTCGGCTCTTGTTTCCGACAAAGTAATGTAGAGCGCCTTTTGCCCCCTGTGAGCTCCGTAAAGAAGAAACTGCAGAGCTAGTGTAGTCTTTCCGGATCCGGGCGAACCTTCGACGAGATAAATGCGGTTGGCCGTCAGCCCTCCATTGAGCACTTCGTCGAGACCCTGGACACCCGTGGACACCAAGGGTACAGCGTCAGAGCC
>NZ_JBAUSA010000922.1:0-1516 GCF_049581465.1 Caballeronia sp.
GGCCCTGGCCTGCGCAAGCGACGCGGCACCCCGCTGCCTGTTCGCCGACTGGCTAGCCGCGCAAACGGATGACGCGCATCGCCAACGGGCCAGCAGCTTGTATGCGGAAATCGTGCACGACGCCAAACACTGGCCGCGCCACGCCAGGGAACACAACCGGGAATGGCTGCAGCGCGCACAGGCGGCGCTGGCTACGACATCGACACGTCGATGAGAGAAGGGCAGTTCGTTGGGAGACTTTGCGACGTCGGTCTTGTGTCCTGACACCCCGTCTCCGGCACGAAGACCCATGCGCTAACAAGGTCTTGCATTCAGGTCTAGAATTAAATCAAGGTATCCATCGAGCATCGAATCAGGACTAAAAAGGTCCTGATTAAAGCGGGAGGTATTCCGATGTTGCGCATGAGCAAACTTGCCGACTATGGCACGGTGATCATGACCGCGATGGCGCGCGATCCCGACGCCGTCCAAAGCGCGAGCAGCATCGCGGCGGCGACCGGTGTTGCAATACCCACAGTGTCGAAGGTGCTGAAAGTCCTGACGCGAGGCGGCGTTGTGGAGTCGCTGCGCGGCACGAACGGCGGTTACCTTCTGCCGCGGCCGCCCGAGTGGATCACGCTGGCAGAGGTGATCGCCGCGGTTGACGGTCCGATCGGGATGACTGAATGCAGCACACTGCCTGGCTTGTGTGTCCTGGAGGGGGCGTGTGCGGCGCGCGCCAACTGGCAGAAGGTCAATCGCGTGATCTACGAGGCGTTACAGCAGGTCACCCTGGCGGACATGGCCGGACCCACTTTGCGCGCGGTCGATATCAGCGCGATTCGTGCCCGCAGCGTCTCCAACCGCCGTGCGGGCGCGATGCCACGAGCGCGCCAGACGACGCGCTAGACGATTGAAGGAGGCCACGCATGAGCGCATCCACAACCAGTTTCGACGAACTGATCCGTCGCGAATACCAGCACGGATTCGTGACCGACCTTGCGGCCGACGCGTTGCCGAGCGGACTGAGCGAGGACGTAATCCGGCTCATTTCCGCGAAGAAGACCGAGCCGGCGTTCATGCTCGAATGGCGGCTCGCGGCCTATCGCCACTGGCTCACAATGACCGAGCCGCATTGGGCGACAGTCCGACATCCGCCGATCGACTACCAGGGCATCGTCTATTATTCCGCGCCCATGACGCAGAAGAATCGTCCGAAGAGTCTCGATGAAGTCGATCCGGAACTGCTGCGCACCTACGAAAAGCTGGGGGTGCCGCTGAGAGAACGCGAACTCCTGGCTGGCGTCGCGGTGGATGCAGTATTCGACAGCGTCTCGGTGGCGACGACGTTCCGCGAAAAGCTTGGCGAACTCGGCATTTTGTTCTGTTCTTTCTCGGATGCCGTGCAGCATCATCCCGAGCTAGTGCAGAAATATCTCGGCTCAGTGGTGCCGCACACCGACAATTTCTTCGCTGCGCTGAATTCCGCCGTGTTCAGCGATGGCTCGTTCTGCTATATCCCGCCGGGCGTGCGCTG
>NZ_JBAUSA010000923.1:0-13574 GCF_049581465.1 Caballeronia sp.
CGCGACGCCGCGCGAATCTTGTCGGCGAGCTGTTCCGAGTACTCGAGCATGCCGTCGCGGATCCCCACGCGCGGCTTCGTCACGAAATCCACCGCGCCGAGTTCGAGCGCGCGCAACGTGATTTCCGAGCCGCGTTCCGTCAGCGACGACACCATCACGACCGGCATCGGGCGCAAGCGCATCAGCTTCTCAAGGAAATCGAGGCCGTCCATGCGCGGCATTTCCACGTCGAGCGTCAGCACGTCCGGGTTGTGTTGCTTGATCAGGTCGCGCGCCACGAGGGGATCGGGCGCGACCGCGCACACCACCATGTCGGGTTGCGAGTTGATAATCTCGGTCATCAGGCTGCGTATGAGTGCCGAATCGTCGACGCACAACACCCTGATCTTCGATTCCGCGCTGCGGGTCGTCATCATGCTTCCTCCACCAACCGGGCGCGCACCGTGCGCTGCAGGCTTGCTGCTGCGCCGAACAGTTCGATACGCGGCTTGGCCGCCGCTGCGGGCACTGCCCGCGGCTGATTGAATAATTCGACGCGGGCGCGAGCCCGCGCGAGACGTTCGCTGCGCTCCTCGGGCGTCTGCCGCGCGAGCGCCTGCTCGCGCTCTGCTATGCCCGGGTCCTGCTGCGTCATGAGTTTCTTGACCATCACCTGGCCGGTGCGCGGCATGAACGCGACCTTGCGCGGATACATGCCCTGCAAATCCTCGGCCACGATACGAATCTTTTCGGTCGCAAGGTATCGACGGACGAATTCCGAATTCCGGTCGCCGATATTGATCGTCGTCATGCCCGCCAGCACCGCGCCGCCGCCGAACACTTTCGCCTCCAGCCGCTCGCGCTTGCCGCCGCGCTTGAGCATTTCGTTGATCAGGACTTCCATCGCGTACGCGCCGTAGCGCATTGAATCCGATGCAGCATGCGTCGGGTCGGAACCGTCGTCGGGAAGCATGAAATGATTCATCCCCCCGATACCGGCGGTGCGATCGTGGATGCATGCCGCCACACATGAACCGAGCACCGTCACGAGCACCATGTCTTCGTCGGTCATATAGAACTCGTTCGGCAGAAGCTTCACGCCCGGACGCTTGAAATGGTTGTCGAAGTACAGGTTCGATGCGATCGGCAAACCACTCATGCAAGTTCCCCGGCCAGGACCTTGCCTGCGTTTGCCTTGCCTGCCGGCGTGTTCGTATCGCGCGACAACGAATACACGGTCTGGCCGCGCAGCGTGAACGCCTGGGACACGTAGGTGAAATTCTCCGAGTGGCCGGCAAACAGCAAGCCACCCGACTTCACCAGCGGCTCGAAGCGCGCAAGCACTTGCGCCTGCGTGGGTTTGTCGAAGTAGATCATTACGTTGCGGCAAAAAATTGCATCGAATTGACCGTTCAGCGCGTACTTTGCATCGGTCAGGTTCAGTTTCTCGAACTTCACCATCGCGCGCAGTTCGGGGCGAATCCGCACGAAACCCGCGTGCGCGCCCGTACCTTTCAGGAAAAAGCGCTTCAGCCGCTCAGCCCCAAGCGCCTTCACCGAGTCGAGCGAATAAACGCCCGCGTCGGCCTTTTGCAGCACCTGGCTGTCGATATCGGTGGCGATCACCGAGCACTGGCGCGCGGCGCTGTCGCCCAGCGTTTCCATCAGCGTCATCGCGATGGAGTACGGTTCCTCGCCCGTCGATGCCGCCGAACACCACACCGAAAACGGCTGCGGACGATGCTTCGCGAAGTCGGCGAGGATCGGAAAATGATGCGATTCGCGGAAGAACGCGGTCAGGTTCGTGGTCAGCGCATTTGTGAAAGCTTCCCACTCGGCGCTGTTTTGTTGCGACTCAAGCTGATCCAGATACTCACGGAATGTATCGATATTGACTGCGCGCAAACGGCGTGCGAGACGGCTGTACGCCATGTCGCGCTTGTGGTCGGACAGTGAAATCCCGGCGCGCCGATGAATCAGTTCGCGAATGCGGGCAAAATCGGCGGCGGTAAATTCAAAGTCGCGTTCCACTTCCGAACCGCTTCGGGTCCGGTCACGGGGTGTGTCGACGGGCGGGCGCGTTGCCATCATGTTGCCTTTGTTCTACTCAGTGGTGCAACGGCCGCAGGACGCGCGCGCGTCGCCATGCGTATTCATTAACGACCCTGCGGCTCGATGCGCGCCGTTTTCGGGCGCTTCAACGAGTCGCCCGGCGCGCAGCGAGCTGCCGAAAAGCCGCAGAGTCGTCTTGCATTGCTTCAAAACGTTTCCCAGTCGCCATCGGCTGCCACGGCGGCGGCTTGCTTCACCGCCGCTTTTGCGGGAACGAACGCCTGCGCGCCGGCCTGCGCTTGCACAACCCTCCCTTCAGGAACGACCTTCGCGGGCGCCGTCTTCGCTTGCACAAGCTTATTAACGGCGCGTTTAGCCGCGACGTTAGGCCGCGACAGAATTTTCGTCGCCTTTTGATGGCTTTTCGCCGCGACCGACGGTTCAATGCGCGCGTTCGTATCGCGTGCAGGCGTGTTGCCGGCGACTTGCCAGTGAGCCACCACGTCCTTCAGCTTGCGCGTCTGCTCTTCGAGCGAGGCGGCGGCCGCTGCCGCTTGTTCCACGAGCGCCGCGTTCTGCTGCGTGACTGCATCCATCTGGCCGACGGCCTGGCTCACCTGCTCGATACCCTGCGACTGTTCGTCGGAAGCGGCGCTGATCTCGCCCATGATGTCGGTCACGCGGCGCACCGCCTGGACGATCTCGCCCATCGTCTCGCCCGCGCGCGTGACGAGCAGCGAACCGCTTTCCACCTTCACCGAGGAATCGCCGATCAGCGACTTGATCTCCTTCGCCGCCGCCGCGCTGCGTTGCGCGAGACTGCGCACCTCTCCTGCCACGACCGCAAAGCCACGCCCGTCTTCACCCGCCCGCGCAGCCTCCACGGCCGCGTTCAACGCGAGGATGTTGGTCTGGAACGCGATGCCTTCGATCACGCCGATGATGTCGACGACCTTGCTCGAACTCGACGAAATCGCGTTCATCGTATCGACCACCTGTGACACCACTTCGCCCCCGCGCGATGCAATATCGGACGCGTTGACGGCGAGTTGCGAAGCCTGCCGCGCGTTCTCGGCGTTCTGCTTCACCGTGCTGGTCAACTGTTCCATGCTCGACGCGGTTTCCTGCAGCGACGCCGCCTGTTCTTCCGTGCGTTGCGAGAGATCCGTGTTGCCGCTCGCAATCTCACGCGCGCCGACATCGATCGATGCCGCGCCCGTGTGCACCGAGCCGACCATCGCTGTCAGGTTCCCGCGCATCTGTTCGATCCCCGCAAACAGCCGGCCGATCTCGTTGGTCTTGTCGGTGCGCGCCGAATGCGTCAGGTCGCCGCGCGACATGCGCTCGAAGTGATCGATGGCGTCGTTGAGCGGTTGCACGATCAGGCCGCGCAATGCCACGCGCGTGGCGAGAAGCATGAGCACCGCCAACGCCAGGACCGCCCCAATCAGCTCGCTCAGTAGCGAAATGCTGTCTGCCGCGTCCGCTCGCAATTGTTCCGCGTGCTTTTCGGTGAAGCTCGCGACGGTCGCCGCCGAGGCATCGAAGGCGACGAACATCGGGCTGATCTTCGTATCGGCGATAGCGTGATACGCCGCCATGTCATTCGCGGCGACGGCGGCAAACTCCGGCTCCACGCTGTCATGCAGCAGGGCGTCGTGTTTGGCGACCAGATCGTCGAGCGTGGCTTGCGGCAGCGTTGGTTTAGGTGTGGCCAGGAACAGCTTCCAACTGTCGTTGGCGTGGTCGAGCAGGACATGTCCCCGATCGGCTACGGTCTTGGCTTCGTCCGCCTTGCCCGCCTCCGTCAATGCCCTCACCCGGTCCAGCGCGATCCGCGAGCGCAGCAAATACGACGATGCTTCATTCAGCGTGCGCATCGACGCCATATCGCCGTCAGCCAGCATCGACAGCGAATTGCCAGCCGAGCGCAAGCCGGTCAGGGACAGCGCGCCGACCACTGCCGCAAAACCCACGAACAGCAAGCCCACGAGCGTCATCGTGGTACGAAGCGACCAGTTCTTAAGCATGTCTTTCTTCCCGGGCAACTTAGGTGATTGCGCGATTGACGCTTCAGGCAGTGACGGAGTCGATCAACTCCATTTCCTTGCTCGTCATCAATTTTTCGATATCCATCAGGATCAGCATCCGGCCATCGACCGTGCCGAGGCCCGTCAGATATTCGGTGGTGAGCGTCGCGCCGAATTCCGGAGCGGGCATGACCTGGTCGGCTTGCAGCGTGAGCACGTCGGACACACCGTCCACCACCATGCCGACCACGCGATGCGCGACGTTCAGGATGATCACGACGGTCTGGTTGTCGTACTCCACGCGGCCGAGATTGAACTTGATACGCATATCGACGATCGGCACGATGATGCCGCGCAGATTGATCACGCCCTTGATGAACGACGGCGCATTCGCGATGCGCGTGACGTTGTCGTAGCCGCGAATTTCCTGCACCTTCAGGATGTCGATGCCGTACTCTTCCGCGCCGAGCGTGAAGACCAGGAACTCCTGGCCTGCCGCCTCGGCCTGGCTTACGCGTTGGCCGTCGCGGCGTTGTGCCGCGGAATTGATGGATTGAATGTCTGCTGCCACATTAGCCCCCGAAGATCGGTTGGTTCAGTACGTTGTTAGTGAGTGAGCGCGCCGTGCGACACACGGCTTTCGCGGTTCAGCGCCGCCACGTCGACGATCAGCGCCACGCGGCCATCGCCGAGGATGGTCGCAGCGGAAATGCCATGCACCTTGCGGTAATTCGTTTCCAGGTTCTTGACCACCACCTGCTGCTGTCCGACCAGTTCGTCGATCAGCATCGCAAAACGGCGTCCTTCCGACTGGATGATCGTGATAATTCCCTGCGTGGGTTCGGTACGCGCGCCCTCGACTTCGAACACCTGATGCAGCGCGACCAGCGGCAAATATTCGCCACGCACACGCACGACGCGCTCGCCTCCGGCGACCGTGTAGATGTCGTCGGGAACCGGCTGCAGCGACTCCATCACGAAGTTCAGCGGCAGGATGAAGATTTCGCTGCCCACTTTCACCGACATCCCGTCGAGAATCGCGAGCGTCAGCGGCAACACGATCTTCGTTGTGGTGCCCCGGCCTTCGCGCGACTGGATTTCGACGTGACCACCCATTGCCTGGATGTTTCGTTTCACCACGTCCATGCCCACGCCACGGCCGGAGATGTCAGTGACTTGTTCGGCGGTTGAGAAGCCCGGCATGAAGATCAATTGCCAGACTTCGTCGTCGGTCATCGACTCGCTGACCTGCATGCCCTGCTTCATGGCCTTGGCGAGAATCTTGTCGCGGCGCAGGCCCGCGCCGTCGTCGCTGACTTCGATCACGATATTGCCGCCGTGATGCGCCGCCGACAGCACCAACTGGCCCGCCGTTGCCTTGCCTGCCGCGCGCCGCGCGGCGACCGTTTCGATGCCGTGATCGAGCGAGTTGCGCACAAGGTGCGTCAACGGATCGATGATCCGTTCAATCAGGCTCTTGTCCAGTTCAGTGGCTTGACCAAACGTGACGAGTTCGACTTCCTTGTCGAGCTTCGATGCGAGATCGCGAACCAGGCGCGGGAAGCGGCTGAATACGTAATCCATCGGCATCATGCGGATCGACATCACCGCTTCCTGCAGATCGCGCGCGTTGCGTTCTAGCTGCGCCATGCCATTGAAGAGGCGATCGTGCAGGGCGGGATCGAAAACGCTGGTGGTTTCGGCGAGCATCGCCTGGGTGATCACGAGTTCGCCGACCAGATTGATCAGCTGATCGACCTTCTCCACGCCGACGCGAATCGAGCTGCCTTCCGCCGCTGCGGGGCCCGCAGCCTTCGCTTTCTTGTCGCCTTCCGGCGCTTTCGCGGTTTCGGCTTCTGCGTTGTTCGTGCGGGACTCGGCGGCAGCCGCCGCCGGTTCCGTCTTCACTGCGTCGGGCGCTTCACCTGCCGCCTCGTCCGCTTCTTCATCCTCTTCTTCGTCTTGCTCTTCTTCGTCTTCCTCGTCCGGCCCCGCCCCTCCTTCCAGCTCAGCATTGCCGCGGCCGATCACGATCTGTGCTTCATCGATCACGAAACAACACACGGCGACGATATCGTCGGCGGAAACGTCCGAGTCGAGCCACAACGTGAAATCATTGCCCGACTTCAGCTCGCCAACGACGCTTCCCAGGTTGCCAAGCTCCTCGGTCAACAGCTCCTGGTCCTTCTCGCTCACCCCCCGCAGCGTAATTCTCAGGTGGGGACCCACGTCTGCAACCGGTGCCGTGGCCGCACCCTCCGACCCGGTTACATCGAATTCCTGCCAGCCCGCCTCGTCCGTGAGCGCCTCTTTCAGCACATTGTTTGCCTGATCGACGACGTGCGCGGGCGGCTCGTTGGGACCGAGCGCCATCACGACTTCCGCGAGTTCCTGCGCGACGGAGGCCGCTTGCGCGAACGACTCCTCGGAAGGCGCGGCGGACGCTACCGCGGCGGCTTTCTTTGCTTTCTTCGCGGGTTTCGCGGCGACCTTTTCTTCCGGCTTCGCTTCGGCCTTGTCGGCATCGCGCAAACGTTCCAACTTCGCACAAATGGCTTTCGCCGCTACGGCATCCGGCTCCGCGCTCGCACGGTACGCGCCGAGCTGGTCCGACAACACGTCCTTGGTTTCAAGGAACGTATCGATCATGTCGCGGCGCAGGACGAGTTCGTTATTACGTGCCCGGTCGAGCAGCGACTCAAGAATGTGCGTGGTCTCGGTCAGCGCCGAAAAGCCGAACGTGGCCGCGCCGCCCTTGATGGAATGCGCCGCCCGGAAGATCGCCGCAAGATCTTCAGGATCGGGACTCGCCAGATCGAGTGCGAGCAGCAACTGCTCCATCTGCGCGAGCAGCTCGTCCGCTTCGTCGAAGAATGTTTGATAGAACTGGGTAATGTCGAGTGTCATGCCTGGGTCACCACCGGATGCCGTGTCTGTCGTCGCTAAATGCGTCGTTTAGTAAATGCGTTTGTCTTGCCGATGTGCGTGGAATGCTTTCAATGCGGGTGCTGTGCTTCCAATAACGCCGCCACGATTTCGGTCAGTGTCTCGGGATCGAACGGCTTTTCGAGCCAGCCGGTCGCGCCGGCATTTCGCGCCGCCGCTTTGAACGGATCGCCGGATTCGGTTGTGAGTATGAGAATCGGGGTCTCGGCATAGGCGCTGTGTGTACGCAGATGGCCGATCAGTTCAAGGCCAGTCATGGCCGGCATGTTGTGGTCAGTCACCACCAGGTCGAAGCGCTGCGCAAGCGCCGCCTCGTAGGCTTGGGCGCCGTCGGCTGCAACCACCACGCGATACCCCGCCTCGACGAAGGTCGCCGAAAGCACTTGCCGCATGGAAGCGGAATCGTCGACTGCCAGAATGTTCCTGCTCATTGAATGCTCCTGTCCTGGCCGTAGCCTCGACTTACACCTGGTTGGGTCCCGTGATTGGCTGACCACGATGTCCGTTTCATGGAGCCGCCTGCTTGAGCGGCGGCCCCGGGACGACCGCGGCCAAACTGGGGTTCGCGCTATTGGTACCGCCCGTGCTGTTGGAGAAAGTCGTGGCCTGCGACGGGTCGTCGCGCATCATGGCTTCTTCCGATTTGTGATTCAGCACGAGGACGCTGATCCGGCGATTCTCCGGATCGAACGCGTCTTGTTTGTTGAGGTTCTGCGTCGAGGCGAGACCGATCACGCGCAACACTTTCGCCTCGTCCATGCCGCCGGAAATCAGCTCGCGCCGTGAAGCGTTCGCCCGGTCCGCGGACAATTCCCAGTTGCTATAGCCCTTTTCGCCGCCTGCATATTGCGTGGCGTCGGTGTGGCCCTGCACCACAATCCGGTTCGGCACGTCGTTGAGCGACTTGCCGATCTCCTGCAGGATGTCGTGCATGTACGGCTGCACGGCGTTGCTGGCGAGCGCGAACATCGGCCGCTTCTGGGTATCGACGATCTCGATGCGCAAACCTTGCTGCGTCGAATCAATGCGTATTTGCTGCTTGAATTGCCGCAACACCGGATTCGCTTCGATAGCCGCCTTCAGCTTCACTTGCAGATCGTGCAAGCGGACCTGATCGCGCCGTTCCAACTCGACCTTCGCATCTTTCAAGGTTTGTTCGTCGAGACCCACCTTGCGCTGCGTGCCCTCGCTCATCCGGGTCGTGCCCGGATCGGGGTTCGATAGATCGCTCCCGCCGCCCGTGATGATGCTCGAATCCATCCCGGAGCCCTGGCCGCCCATGATCGCGTTCTTCAGCGGCGTGTTGAAGTACTCGGCAATCCCCCGGCGCTGCACGGGCGTCACCGCGCTCAACAGCCACATCAAGAGGAAAAACGCCATCATCGCGGTCATGAAGTCGGCGTAGGCGAGCTTCCACGCGCCGCCGTGATGCGCCTTCTTGCCTGAGACGATGCGCTTGATGAAGATCGGACGATCTTTGTTCATGGCAGCCTTACTTCGCCTTCACGCGGCGCACGTGTTCTTCCAGTTCGGAGAACGACGGACGCTCGGTGGAGAAAAGCACCTTGCGGCCGAACTCCACCGCGATAGCCGGCGCATAGCCGTTCAGGCTCGCGAGGATCGTGACCTTGATGCACTGGAACATCTTTGTGGACTCGGCCAGGCGCTGTTCCACCACGCTGGCGAGCGGTCCGATCAGGCCATACGACAGCAAGATGCCGAGGAACGTGCCAACCAGCGCCTGCGCGATCATCTCGCCGAGAATCGCTGGCGGCTGGTCGGCGGAGGCCATCGTGTGGACCACGCCCATCACGGCGGCGACGATGCCGAATGCAGGCATTGCGTCACCTACCTTGTGCAGCGCCTGGGCCGGGCTTTCCCCTTCGGTGTGATGCGTCTCGATTTCCTCGTCCATCAGGCTCTCGATCTCGAACGCGTTCATGTTGCCGCCGACCATCAGGCGCAAGTAGTCCGTCAAGAACTCGACGATGTGGTGATCGGCCAGGATCTTCGGGTATTGCGTGAAGATCGGGCTTTTTGACGGATCGTCGATATCCGTTTCCAGCGTCAGCGTGCCTTCCTTACGCGCTTTCGCGAGCAAGACATAAAGCAGCGCCATCAACTCCATGTACACGTCCTTGTTGTACTTCGAGCCTTTGAACAGCGTCGGAAGTACTCGCAGCGTGGATTTGATGGTCTTCATGTTGTTGCCGAGAATGAAGGCCCCTAATCCTGCACCCGCGATCATCAGGATTTCGACCGGTTGCATCAGCGCGCCCAGATGGCCACCTTCGAGCGCGTATCCGCCGAAAACAGACAACAGAGTGACTAGTGTTCCCACGAAAATCAGCACAATCGAATTCCTCGCGTTTTGCATCGGCGAAACCGCCGTTAAGTGGTTTACGGCAAGGCACCAGAAAACTTTGAAGGGAAATGGCGCGCGAGCCGGACACGAAAGACGCGGCTGTGTCCTGATTGAGCAAGGCGCCTGGGGTGTCAGGCGAAGGCGCGCGTGGGGCATATCCATGCTGGAAAACGGGAAAAGCCGGGCAAACGTACCGATATCTCGATTTCGGGACTCGGCAACCATGTGTAAGCAGAAATTGTTCAGGAGATTTGGGAACGCAGGGTTCCAAGACTCCCCGGTGTAACGGCGCGCCGGTCACGAAACTTCATGCGCGGCCCGTACGCCATGGCACAAACGTTGCGGTGGATTGGCTTGCCACGGATTCAGTGCATTGTTCGGCGGCGCGAAAACCGCCGGATGGCTTGCCGAACAAGGCTCCAGCATTCTTGCGAAATTCGTAACAGGGGCTGTTTCGCGGTGTAACAACATTAAGCGTTTGAAAAACAGCTCGGTGATAACGGAAGTCATCTCGATAATGCGAAGTAAGGGATAACCCGCTACGGCGAGTCCAACTTTTAGGGGGCGGCAGCATAGGCGCTGTCCCGTCCGCAAGGCTTCACCGGCAATCCACGCGGCAATTTGCGCGGTCCTGGCGGTTCGAAGCCCTCACGAACAGGAGAGTCACGTAATGCGTATCGCACAAATTGCACCTTTGCACGAAGCAGTTCCCCCTAAGTTCTATGGCGGCACGGAACGCGTCGTTTCGTATCTGACCGACGCACTGGTCGACTTGGGTCACGAGGTCACGTTGTTCGCGAGCGGCGATTCGCAGACCAAGGCGACGCTCGATGCAGCATGGCCGAAGGCACTGCGTCTGGACCCGTCGATCCGCGATGCGAACGCGCCGCATGCGGTTCTGCTCGAAAACGTGCGTCGTCGCGCGCATGAGTTCGACGTGCTTCACTTCCACCTCGACTACATGCCGTTTTCGCTGTTCTCGCAGATGAATACGCCGTTTGTGACCACGCTTCACGGCCGCCTCGACTTGCCGGAATTGCAACCGGTCTTCAACACGTTCCCGAACGCGCCGGTTGTGTCGATTTCCGACTCACAGCGCTTGCCATTGCAGCAAGCGGCGTGGCTGAACACGATTTACCACGGCTTGCCCGAAAATCTGCTGACGCCGCAACTGCACAAGAAGCCTGAGTATCTGGCGTTCCTAGGCCGGATCTGCCCGGAAAAGCGTGCCGACCTGGCCATCAAGATCGCAGCACAAAGCGGTCTGCCGCTGAAGATCGCGGCCAAGGTAGACAAGGTTGACCAGGAATACTTCAAGACCACGATCGAGCCGTTGCTGTCGCAGGCCCATGTTGAGTTTGTGGGCGAAATCAACGAGCAGCAAAAGCCCGAGTTCCTGTCCGGCGCGAAAGCGTTGCTGTTCCCGATCGACTGGTCTGAGCCGTTCGGCCTCGTGATGATCGAGGCAATGGCGTGCGGCACGCCGGTTATCGCGTTCAATCGCGGTTCGGTGCCGGAAGTGATCGATCACGGCGTAACCGGATTTATCTGCGAAGACGTGCAAGGTGCGGTTGGCGCGCTTCAACGACTCGACGAACTGTCGCGCACCGAAATTCGTGCACAGTTTGAACGTCGTTTCAGCGCCCGGACGATGGCTCAGAATTACGTCGATAGCTACACGTCGCTGTTGCAGGCTGCAAAGCGTCCGGTGCTGCGTCGCGTTGCGGTGGGTTGAAAGCGGGATTTGAGTCCGGTCGAGCGACTGTCGACCGGCCTTAAGCGGCGGGGCCAATGCGATAGTGGGAAGCCAGTCATTCCCTGATTTGAAGCGCAATTAATGCGACAAATTTAGCGATAAATTAAAAATCCGCCCTTTCAGGGCGGATTTTTTTATTCCAGCATTTTATTCGATCAACCGGATTGCGTGATTTAACGCAACGCGCGTGACTCATAGGTGATTCATGCGCGATGCATGCACGACTCATGCTTGAGTCGGTCGAATCAGAAAACCATCGCGATTCTTGCCCATGATCCATTTGGGCGGCTTGCCTCGGCCACTCCAGGTATTACCTGACGCGGGATCCTGATAAAGAGGTGGCAACGGTTCCTTCTTGGGCGGGCGGCCACGCCGAACCATGGTTAGCCCGAGATCCTGAGCCGTCAGGCCATATTCAACCACCTTGCGGCGGATCTCGCCGAGAACGGTTTCCAACTCCAGTCTCCGAGCTTCTTCCGCCTGCTCCTGAAGCTTGGCGATCTTGGCCTTGAGTTCTGTGTATTGCGACATTTGTTAATCCTTTCAATAGAAACGTGATTATCAGCAAGCCTAGCGACTTCGAATAAAACATGCAATGTGTAACGACATCATTGCAAAAAAGTACCAATCCAAATCAGAAAATTCTCGAAACGATATGTCATTCCGAATAAGAATTTCCCGAGTTTTATGAAAATCAACAAATTTTGACAATCAAACCTGATAGCCGGATTACACTTCGAGCCCGCCGTGGTTATCAGCGAAATCTGAATGACTGTCAGCGTCGAAATCGTTTCATTTTTTTATATATTTTTAGGATATCGAATCATGCGATTAGGACAGCGCCTCGGCGCAGAAATGTTTGGTACGTTTTGGCTCGTGCTGGGCGGCTGCGGCAGTGCAGTGCTAGCAGCGGGCTTTCCCCAACTCGGCATTGGCTTCGCGGGTGTCGCACTCGCGTTCGGCCTGACGGTGCTCACCATGGCCTACGCAATCGGCCATATCTCCGGGTGTCACTTGAACCCGGCCGTGAGTATTGGCTTGACAGTTGCAGGGCGCTTTCCGGTTCGCGATCTCGCGCCGTATATCGTCGCGCAGGTCATTGGCGGCGTACTTGGCGCTTATGTGTTGTCGGTGATCGCCAGTGGCGCGCCGGGTTTCGACCTCGTTGCAAGCGGCTTTGCAACGAACGGCTATGGCGATCACTCACCAGGCCACTACACGATGATTGCCGCGCTGGTGTGCGAAGTCGTGATGACGTTCTTCTTCCTGTTTGTCATTCTCGGCTCGACCGATAGCCGCGCGCCGGCCGGTTTCGCACCGATCGCAATTGGCTTGTGCCTGACGCTGATTCACCTGATTTCAATCCCGGTTACGAACACATCCGTGAATCCGGCTCGCTCAACCGGTCCGGCCTTGATGGTTGGCGGTGCGGCAATCGAGCAGTTGTGGTTGTTCTGGGTCGCACCGATTATTGGTGCAATCATTGCGGGCCTGGTTTATCCGGCGCTGACTCGCGAGAAACGATAAGCGCTTGGCTTGCCACATGATTCAATAAAAAACGGGCGCTCGGCGCCCGTTTTTTATTCAACGATTTGTTTATCACCGGGCGCAGGCTTAGCTAAACCTGAATGCCGGCCGAGAAATGCGATTGTGTCCCGAGTTGTTTTCTTAGCTTCCGGATTGAGCAGGCGCAGAAAGCTCATACTTCAAGCCAAACAGTTCGCGTAGCTGATGAGCGACGCCTGCCTCGAAGTTATTGCCCGTTCTCGGTATATTCGGCAAGCGCTTCACCAGATCAGGATTCGCGTTGTTCATCATGAATGGGAGGCCGGCCGTTTCGAGCAAATCAATGTCGTTCATGTTGTCGCCGAACGCGACGCACCGCGCGGTATCGATTGCAAGCCGATCCAGTACAAAGCGCAATGCGCGCCCCTTTGATACATCTGACGTCATCACTTCGAGACAGTCCGGCTGCGAATAAGTGACATACACCGACTCGCCGAATTCGCGTTCAAGGTTCGCTGCGGTCACCTCCAGATCATCGTGATCGCCGATGTACAAAACCTTCGCGATGTTCTCGCCGTCGTGCTCCCGCAGGTCCATTACGTCGTAGTCGAAGCCGGAATCCTGGTGAAACGCCAGCAACTCCGGCGCATGACGATCGATCAGCCAGGCGTCGTCGGCGAAAAGGTTCACGATGACGCGCTCACTTCCCGCCAGATCCGGTTGCACCAGCCGACGTACCGCCGCCGAATCGATATTGCGTGCGTAAATGCGTTCATTGTCCGGCGCATGGATGCGCGCACCGTTCGACGTGATCAGGTAGGCGTCGATGCCGAGCACGTCCCGAATGCCGAGCACATCGCGATAATGCCGGCCCGTCGCGATAATAAAGCGCGCACCGAGTGCCTCGATTTCGCGCAACGTTTCGACGGTGAACGGATCT
>NZ_JBAUSA010000924.1:0-2124 GCF_049581465.1 Caballeronia sp.
CGAATATAGCACCGACTAAGGATGCCACACCCATCGACAGCGCGCTCCAGAAGGTAACCCGCAATACACCAGGCCCCACTTTAGCTCCTCCGACGCGCGCGGCAAGTCCGCCAAGGATTGCCAGGGAAACCAGCGCCGTCACCCGCAATACTCGGAGCCACCCATCGCTGCGGGGCGAGCGCCGTGACGATGAGCGGCAAAGCGGCTCCCACCGAAAAGCTGCTGGCCGACGCCAGCGCGGCCTGCAATGGATTTGCCGCGGTCGTTTCCGAAATACCCAATTCGTCGCGGGCATGCGCGCCGAGTGCGTCGTGAGCCATTAAAGCCTGCGCAACCTGTTTGGCAAGCGCCATGTCGAGGCCGCGCCGCACGTAAATCGCCGCCAACTCTCGATGCTCGCGCGCGCCGTCCGCATCGAGCTCCGCCTGCTCTTCGGCGAGCGCCGCAGTTTCTGTATCCGCCTGCGACGAGACCGATACGTACTCGCCTGTCGCCATCGACATCGCGCCGGCTACCAATCCAGCCAGGCCGGTCAGCATCAGATGGCCATGTTCGGCGTGCGCGGACGCGACGCCGATTATCAGACTTGCCGTCGAAATGATGCCGTCGTTTGCGCCAAGCACCGCAGCGCGTAGCCAGCCAATCGCCTTGATTCGATGCGGTTCCTTGTGAGCCTTGGGCATTGGCAGACCCTAGCGGTCTCGACCCTGATCACGCGACGGCCCTGCGTGGGGCAGCATCCGTTGCAGCACATGGTCTTTCAGAACAAAGCGGTGGAACAGCGCTGCGACGACATGCAGACCAATCAATGCGAAGAGCACCCATGCGAGGATGCCATGCACATCCCCCATCTCGTGGCCGAAGGCCGAGCCCGGTTCGCTCAGCGCCGGATAGGGCACCACGCCCAGCAAGCGGACCGTCCAGCCGCGTGAGGACGCGTTGATCCAGCCGAGCAGCGGCACCAGCACCAGGGCGGCGTAGAGGAGAACATGCGTTATGCGCGAGACGACGCTGAGTAGCGGCGGCAGCTCATCCGGCGTGGGCCAATGCGTCAGTCGCCAGATCACCCGGATTGCCATCACGGCGACGAGCGTCGCGCCCACGCCAAGATGCCAGGCGATCAGATTAACCGGCTGGGTGTCTTTGTGGACATCCGGCATCGTCCAGCCGATCACGAATTGCATAGCGACCAACAGGACGGTTAGCCAGTGCAGAGTGCGCGCGACTGCGTCATATGCCGGACGCTTCATTTCGTAGACCTTAGCCATTCTTGCTCCTCAAGTTACCACGACCGATGAATTGATGAGGTGCGCAGCCTGCGAATTTTGAACTCATAGCCCGAAAAAAACACTGCACAAATCCGATCGGTTCTAGCGATCCTACCTCAAGGAAATCTGACGCTGGGCAGGGCGATCCGGATGCTCGACTCCGCTGCTGTTTCCGCACAGCCGCCAACGTAGCGTCGGCAAGACCGGGAAGCCGGGAGACCGAGGTTTTCCGCTTGAATCACGGCAACAGTTTGCCCCTTAGCAGGCAACGTCACGGGCCGGCTTCTTGCTATTCCTCCCATGCATCATCAATTAACGCTCTTCGTGGGGAACCCACATGCGCCTGCTAAACCGTCTGGCTATTTCAATGGTTTTGCCGCTGGCCTCCTGCGCGGTCGGCCCATCAAGTTCAAGCGACGCGGGCTTCGGCGCGTCGCCCGCCATGCCGGCTCCGGAATCGTCGTTGGTTCCGATGGTCAACATCGCGCCTGTTCAGGCGCGCCCCGACGGTTTCATGCCCACCGCTCCCGCTGGCTTTCTCGTCACCGAGTTTGCCAGTGGCCTCGCGCACCCGCGCTGGCTTTACACGCTGCCCAATGGTGACGTACTCGTAGCGGAAAGCGACGCGCCAAAAGAACACGATGAAGGCAGCGGCCTATTCGGCTGGGTTAGAAAGCAGGTCATGAAGCGCGCAGGCGCCGGTGTACCGAGCCCCGATCGCATTGTGCTGTTACGCGATGTGGACGGCAGCGGCGTCGCGAGGACTCAGGCCGTGTTTCTGGGCGGCCTCCACTCGCCGTTCGGGATGGCGCTCATTGGCAATCAACTATATGTTGCCGATACGGACGCTCTGCTG
>NZ_JBAUSA010000925.1:0-1964 GCF_049581465.1 Caballeronia sp.
AGATGCGCGGTCATTGCGTTTTCCGTGGTGGAAAGCGCCCAGACGTGGACGTCGTGAACGTCGGTCACGCCGGGCAGGTTCACCAGGTATTTTTCGATACCCGGCTTGTCCACGCCTGCCGGCACGGCGGCCATCGCGAGACGCATTGCATCGCGCCCAAGACCCCAGGTGCCGTAGACGATCACCGCGACCACGACAATGCTCATCACCGGATCGATCCAGCTCGCGCCCGTGAAGAGAATGATCAGGCCGCTGACGGCGACCGCAGCGGAGATCGCAGCGTCGGCGGCCATGTGCAGGAAAGCGCCGCGCACGTTGAGGTCTTCCTTGCTGCCGCGCATGAAGAGCCACGCCGAGAAGCCGTTCACGACCAGGCCGAGCGTCGCGACGATAAACACGTCGAAGCCCGCGACGGGCGCCGGATTGAGCAGCCGCTGCACGGCTTCGAGGACGATCGCGCCGCACGCGAAGAGCAGCAGCGCGGCGTTGGCGAGCGAAGCAAGTATCGACGAACTGCCCAGGCCGAACGTGTATCGCTCCGATGGCTTGCGCGTACCGAGCCACACGGCGCCCCACGCGAGGAGAAGGCCCAGGACATCGGAGAGATTGTGGCCAGCGTCAGCGAGCAGCGCGGTGGAATGCGCGATAAAGCCGTAAATGGCCTGCACGACCACGATCAGGATATTCAGCCCGACCGCTATTGCAAACGTGCGGCCCTGGCCCGCCGGCGGCGCGTGATGATGGTGGTGGTGACCGCCCGCGCCGTGGTCGTGCTTGGGCTTGTGGTCGTGCGCGTGGTCGTGCTTGGGCTCATGCGCGTGGTCGTGCGCGTGGTCGTCGTGCGAATGCGTTGCCATTTATTCGTTATCCGGTCGAAAATCGGTTTGCGGCTCGGCAACGTGCTCGAGCAGTTCAGTCAGCATGGCGCTGATGTGGTTATCGGCTGCGAGATAGAAAACCTGCTTGCCCTCCCGCTCCGCCCGCACGATCCGCGCAGCCCTCAGCAAGCGCAGATGGTGGCTGACAAGCGACGCGGACAGCCCAAGGGACTCAGCGATCGCCCCGACCGAACAGCGCCGCTCGACGCACGTCAGCACGATGCGCAGGCGTGTGGGATCGCCGAGGAGTCGAAACAAGTCGGCAAGGGGAACGACGCGTTCGTCGGTTGCGGCAAAAATCGTAGACAAAATAGGCTTCGCTAACATATGAACATGTGTTCATATGTTAGCGAATATAACACTGTTGCGTCAACGCAAAAATGCGACCGGCGACGAACGTGTGGGAAAATACCCCGTTTTGCATTCCTTGGCCCTCATGGACACAGTGTTTGAGCGCGGCTTCGCAGCTCACCGCGATGGCCGCCTGACCGAGGCGGAGCGCGACTACCAAGCCGCGCTCGCCGCCGAACCTTCCCACGTCGACGCACTTCATCTGCTCGGCGTGCTGCGCCATCAACAAGGCCAGCACGCGGAAGCGGCTGAACTGGTGCGGCGCGCGGTGGACCTGCGCCCCGCCGATCCAGGCCTGCAACTCAACCTGGGCAACGCGCTGAAGGCGTTGGGACGGCTCGACGACGCCATCGAGCGGTTTCGCAACGCACTCCATCTGTCGCCGGATTTTTCGCTGGCGCAATACAACCTCGGCAATGCGTATGCGGCGGCGGGACGCCACGAAGACGCCGTCGATGCGTTCGAAAAAGCGCTGCGCCTGCGACCCGGCGACGCCCCCACCTGGAACAATTTCGGCAATGCGCTGCTCGGCATGCGTCGTTTCGAGGAAGGCGCGCAGGCGTTCCGGCGCGCGCTGCAGATCCGCCCGGGACACGCGGGAGCGCACAACAATCTAGGCATGGCGCTCAATGGGCTCGGCGATACCTACGGGGCCATCGAACAGTTTTGCGCTGCGATCGTCGCCGAGCCGAATTACGTCGCGGCGCATTTCAACCTGGGCAATCTCCTCTATGC
>NZ_JBAUSA010000926.1:0-4701 GCF_049581465.1 Caballeronia sp.
ATAACGGGGTCTACGACCTCGTACTACTCGATCTCGGCCTGCCCAAGCGCGACGGAATTGATGTCCTCGACGCGTACCGGCGCGCGGGTGGCGCGGCACCCGTGATGATCCTGACGGCCCGCGATGCGGTGGACGAGCGCGTTCGCGGCCTTGATGCCGGCGCGGACGACTACCTGATGAAACCCTTCGATCTCGACGAACTGGCGGCCCGCGTGCGCGTTTTGCTCAGGCGTCGGACAGGGCAGAAGCATTTGATCTATACGCATGCGGAACTGACGCTCGACCCGGCGGCGCACGAGGCCACGAAAAGCGGCGTGCCGCTCAATCTGGTGCCGCGCGAGTTCGCGTTGCTCCAGGCGTTGATCGAGGAACCGGCGCGCGTGTTCCGGCGTGCGGAACTCGAGGATAAGTTGTACGGCTGGGGTGAGGAAGTGGGCAGTAATACTATCGAAGTCTATGTGCATAGCATACGGCGCAAGCTTGGCGCGCAAGAAATCGTGACTGTGCGCGGTGTCGGCTATCGCCTCAAAGGACTCACATGACGTCGATTCGTCGATGGCTGCGGGGTGGCTGATCTTCGGGCTAGCGACGGCCTGCCTCCTCGCGGGGTACGGCATCTTTCACACGGCGCGCGAAGAGGCAGGCGAACTGTTCGACTACGAGTTACGCACCGTTGCGTTGTCGCTGCCAATGAATATCGCCACTGCTGATACAGCGGAGCGACGTAGTCACGACTTCAAGGGAATCGCCGACGATCGACTCGTGGTCGACATCTGGGACAGGACGGGGCAGCTCATTTACCACTCGCTCAAAGAACCGCCGTTTCCGCGCCTTGGTGACGGGTTTCGTTTGATCGACCGGGAAGGTTATCGCTGGCCGGTATTCGGGATTGTGCAGCCCGAGCGCTTCGTTCGGGTTGCACAGCCTTACTCCGTGCGCGAGGAACCTGCGCTGAAACTAGCGCTGCGAACACTCTGGCCGCTTGCGCTGCTGGTTCCCATCACGATTGGGCTCGTGCTGCTTGTGGTCGCCCGAGGACTCGCGCCAATCGGCTGGCTATCGCGTTCGCTTGCCAGCCGGTCAACCGAGTCGCTCGACCCAATGCGGATCGATCGTCCCGTGCCATTGGAAATGCGGCCGCTCGTCGACGCGCTCAATGACCTGCTGGTGCGCCTGAACGCGGCCTCTCAGACGCAGCGCACGTTTGTGGCCGATGCCGCACATGAGTTGCGCACGCCGCTTGCTGCGCTTAAGTTACAGGTGCAGGCCGCCGTGCGCAACGACTCGCTTCAAGGCGAAGGCAATACGGTCGAGCGGATCGAGGGACGCGTCAATCGCATCATCCACCTGGCGCAACAGTTACTGACAATGACGCGAGAGGACGTCGAGCGGGAGACATCGCTTGCACCCATGAGCCTGCGCAATTTAGGTGAGCGCTGCGTCGGCGACTTCTCGATGCTGGCCGAGGCCAAAGCGATCGATCTCGGGCTCGAACTCGAGCATCCCATGGACCCAGTTGACGCTTACACAATACTCGGGGACGCGCATCGGCTCGCGGTACTGCTTAACAACCTGCTCGACAACGCCATTCGCAACACGCCTCACAGCGGCCAGGTGGACGTAATACTGCGCCGCGAAGAAGGCAGCATTGCCTTGACGGTGCTCGACGACGGGCCGGGTATTCCGCCCGATGTGCTCGAACGCGCATGCGACCGGTTCTATCGGGGCGCGGGCGCGCAGGGGCAGGGCAGCGGACTCGGACTTGCGATTGCGTCGCGTGTTGCGAGCCGCCATTGTGCGCTACTGTCGCTTGCCAACCGTCCGGGCGCCCGGGGATTGGCCGTTTCAGTTCACGGTTTCAGGACCGCCGTGTTCCCATCAACCCAAGTGACAGAATCCAGATCGAACTAGCTTTTTCCGCCTGTGGCGCAAATGTCGCGCGAAAGGCGAGCCGTTTGGTTGCCATCTCGACCTAGCCCGCGATCTACCCCGCCTGTGGCATACCCCGATGCCGTGCGCAAGTTCCCGGTCCGTGGGCGAAGCGTGTATTGCGTGATGACGCGCAGGAACAGAATTGTGCAAACCAACTTCAACCTAAATTCCAATACTAAGGTTTCCTTTATAATTTTACATAAATACATTTAACGTCTATTAATGTGTAATGCTAACTATAAAAGTTGAAAGGATTTTAGACAGCGCCGCTCGATACCGAAATCGAGGCCCGATTTGGTCACGCGTACAAATAAATGGCTGCAGTATGGTTCGTCGCATGGTGCGAGTTCACTGAACACGCCTAAAATCCGTCAACTATTTTTTGACCAGTCGTCAGACCTGCCTTCGCGCCGTCTCACTCTCGGCAAGTTGACAATACCCCGCACACGCAACCTGGTCGAGCGGTTCTTCAATCGCATCAAGCTGCGGTAGGGAACGTCCGCTCATCAGACGGTTTGCGCGACCATCCGAACAATAGGACAATGCCCTCGCGACGGATGTCGTGCTATGCCACAATCTTGAAAGCCACAACGCGAGTTGTGGCTCATGAGGAGATAAGGCCATGACCGCGAACGATTCACCGGCAAAACGTCTTGAAGCGCTTGGTCTAGTTCTCCCGAAAGTGCCCGTTCCGCGCGGCGCCTTCAAACCGTATTCTCGCACTGGCTCGCTGATCTTTCTCGCCGGCCAGATTTGCGAGTGGGAAGGCGACGTCCGCTACGCTGGACCTGTTGGCGAGAAACACAATCTTGAGGCCGCTCAAAAAGCCGCACAGATATGCGCGCTGAATCTGCTGGCGTCGCTTCACCTGGCACTCGATGGCGATCTCGACCGCGTGGTGAGTTGCCATCGGTTGGGCGGATTTGTTTATTGCACGCCAGGCTATCCCGACGTCCCCAAAGTCATCAACGGCGCTTCGGACCTGATGTTCGCGGTGTTCGGGGAATGCGGCCGCCATGCGCGCACTGCGGTTGGCGTGGCGACGCTACCGGCAGGCGCAACGGTGGAAGTGGATGGTATTTTCGAAGTCCGCTGAGCAAGGAGGTCTTATTAACAAGAACCTGCTGATCACGAACGTGCGGCAACGCGACGGGAAACGGGTTGACATCGCCATTGCCAACGGTCTGATAGAGAAGATCGGTACAAACCTCGAACGTGACCCGCATGCCGCGCATGAAGACGGTGAGGGCGCACTCGTGCTGCCGGGCTTGGTGGAAGGCCATACGCATCTCGACAAGACGAACTGGGGCATGCCATGGGTCCGAAACGACGTGGGCCCGACGCTGGTGGACCGCATCGAAAACGAGCGGACATGGCGCGCAGCCACGCAGCACGATGCCGCCAAACAGTCGCTTGCGCTCGCCCGCGCGTTTCTCGCGCTCGGAACGACGCGACTGAGGACGCACGTCGACATCGACACAGACGCGGGCCTGAGGCATTTGCACGGCGTGATCGAGACGCGCGAGGCGCTGAAGGACGTGATGGAAATCCAGATTGTCGCCTTCCCGCAATCTGGCGTGCTGCGCCGTCCCGGCACACGCGAGTTGTTGAATGAAGCGTTGCAAGACGGCGCCGATGTCCTCGGCGCGCTCGATCCATCGCTGATTGACCAGAACCCGGTCGCATCGCTCGATTTCACGTTTGCCACCGCCGATCGCCACCAAAAACCGATCGATATCCATCTCCACGAACCGGGCGAGATCGGTGCGTTCACCTTCGGCTTGCTACTTGATCGCGTGCAAGCCTTGGGGCTGCAAGGCCGCGTGGTGGTCAGCCATGCGTTTTGTCTTGGGATGCTGGCTGAGCGCGAACGCGATGCGTTGTTGTCGAGGACTGCCAAGCTGGGAGTGTCGGTGCTCACCACGGCACCGTCCTCGGTGGAGGTGCCGCCATGGCACGCCTGCCGGGATGCGGGCGTCACGCTGTTTGCCGGAAACGATGGAATGCGTGACATGTGGTCTCCGTATGGCACCCCCGACATGCTCGAGCGCGCGATGCACCTGGGCATGCGATACGACTTGCGACGCGACGATGACCTGCAACTTGCGTTCGATTGCGTCAGCACACAAGGCGCGAAAGCTTGCGGATTCGAGAACTACGGACTGCACGAAGGCGCGCGCGCCGATCTGGTGCTGGTAAGCGCCGAGACAACGGCGCAAGCTGTGGTCGAGCGGCCAAAGCGAAAGCTGGTAGTGGCCAGAGGAAAAGTCGTGGCAAGGAACGACTGAATCGGGATAGGGGCAGCGTCGCTCGCTGCGCACCGTGGTCATCCTTGCTAAACCAGCCACATCCTGGCTTCGATACCGGTCGTCAGCCGCTCAACTTGACGCCGGCTGATGCCTAGGCGTTCAGCGACACGCCATGGCATCAGCAGACCCTCGGCGACCGCCTGACCGCCTGGATCGCCTTCAGTCGATCGAGCTCACCCATACTCATGGTAATCATCCCAGTGCGGTCCATGAGCGACTCCAGCCATCAACGACGGAGCTTGAGCATGGTCCAATGAGCCTCGACTGCGACACTTCTATCTGGCTCAAGTACGACATTACTACTTGGGGCCTACACAAATATTCTTCTTTGTCGATGTCGAGGCCAGATTCAGATGTCGGGGGTTGGGCTTTTTAGAAGTGTCGGGTTAGCCTTGTTAATCTCCTCTTGAAAGGGTCATTTCCCCACCGCGGCTACCCGCCTTTCGGCAGTTCTCAAGAC
>NZ_JBAUSA010000927.1:0-1686 GCF_049581465.1 Caballeronia sp.
GACGGCCGACATAGAGCTCGCCGACCTTCGTCACCATCGGTGCATCGGTCGGCAGATCATGTTGGATGCTGACCGCCAGATATCCCCGCGCAGCGAACACGTTCGCCAGAAAAGAATACTCGGTGAACTTGACGGTGTTGCCGTGATTGAGGATCGCCACCGGCAGCGTGATCATGCCGGCATCGGCCTGCATTTCCTTGTCGCGCCGCACGGCGATGTCGACCGCGACCGGACGATTGTCGCGCGCCGGATCGTAGAACGTGATTGTTTCGTGACGGATCGCCCACTTGCTCGCGGTGAAGTACGCAACCGACACCAGCGCGCAAAGCGAAAGCAGAATAGCAATTCCACGTTTCATATCTGTCCTCGGAGCAGTCACCTCAGGGAGAACTCAATTCCTATGTCCGGGACTCTGCGTTCCCTTGATCGTTAATATACGTCACAGCGACGTGACAGGAAGGCTAAATGTTGTGAATTGACCGCCTGATCATTGTGCGGCGCACCCTCTTATTGTGCAATTGCACAACATCGGGACCGGTAACCTGCCGCACTTTAGGACGTCACAAATCAACGTCAGGTTCAGGTCTTCGGTAAAGCCGTACTAAAAACGGGCTTCGGGACCGTTCGTTCCAGGCCTAACGGTAAATATGCACCGTCGTCCCCTTGCGCAAGATTCCAGCTTGGCGAGGTTCAAGCGCCGATGATGTCGTGGACTTCGAGCGGCTTGTCGACTTGGCTGAACCATTCGGCCCGATTGGCGGCGCGGCGGCGGCCGCGTTCATCGAGCGGCAGCTTCAACTGGCGCAGCAGGCTTGTGACCTCCTCGCGCGCCGTCACATGGCCCATGCTCGGGCGGGTGCCGAGCGTCGCCTCATCGAGGTCGTCGAGCGCGGTGAGCCCGCGAGGAAAGAACTCGCGGTAAACCACGCGCTCGGCAAAACCATCGATCGAGCGGAAGCCGAGCCGGAACGACAACTCGTTGAGGCCATCGGCGACCAACTGCTTGTTGCGCGATCCCAGCATCGACAACCGGTTGCGGACCACGATCCAGTCGGTGGAGGCGCCGTCGAGCTGGCGGCGCTTGCGCCTGGCGTCGCGCACCATCTCCGCATAATGGCTCTCGCCGGTCACGGAATAGGTCGCGGGGTCGACGGTGCCGAGCACGTCGAAATCGAGAAAGCTGTCGTTGATCGGCGTCACCAGTGTATCGGCCATCGAATGCGCCAGGCGCATCAGATAGCTGTCGGATCCCGGCGTATCGATCACGATGAAATCGAAGCTCCGCTCCACCGCGCTGACGGCATCCATGAACTGCTGGAACTCGGACGATTCATTGTCGGCGATCTGCATGGTCTCGCCGAGCTTGGTGCAGCAATGCACCGGCAGTTCGAGGTCGAGGCCGGTGCGGCGCGCCCAGGCACGGCGGTTGCCGATATAGCGGGTGAAGCTTTGCTGGCGGCAATCGAGATCGATGGTGGCGACGCGTTGGCCTGCCTTCATCAGGGCAACGGCAATATGCAGGGCGGTAGTGGATTTCCCCGAACCGCCCTTCTCGTTGCCCAGCACAACTACATGGGCCGAGCCCGATTGCCCCTGACTAGTCTGCACCAACATTTTTTGAATCCCTTGGATATCTTCAAATTACGCGCGTCTGTGGTCAAGCGAAATGCGCAACGACACTCTCGA
>NZ_JBAUSA010000928.1:0-5026 GCF_049581465.1 Caballeronia sp.
GCACGAGAGAAATACCTGTGTGTGTTCGGGTCGCAAAAGCCGCGCGTACGCCGCTCGCGTTCACGTGTCGGCTGGTGACTATTCTCAGCCCGGTTGTTCAGCCGGGCTGCCGCTTTGGCTACATGGATCGAGCTCCACTCAGCGCTTTCACGGTGAGCGATTTGCTACGTGCGAGTCCATCGAAAAAAGTGCTACGAGAGCACCCGCGATTGTCGCTTCGACCCGTCTCGCATGTGCACGTTGGATTGCCTAGGATTCCGGATGGTAGATCTGACTATAAGCACAAAGCGTTTGTGGGTAAATGGAACTGCTCGAAATTCACTTTTTCCAATAGACGTTGGCGTGATACGGCGAGTTCGGCGGTTGTGGAGTCATTGACCGACCGCGAACCGTAGACCGCGGTACTCGAAGTGAGTGTGTACAAACAAGCCCTCTGCGTAAATGGCCGTAGTCGAACAACAGTTTTGCCGGTCGATAATCAATTGGTCTATTGCGTTGCTGTTGGATAACGGTCTATTAATAAATAACGGCTGCTACCGCGTGCATATTGCCTCTACTATTGTCCCACCAGCGCTACGTGCGCCGCCACTTGAAAAGGTATCGTATGAACCTCGCTTCGATCCGAAAAAATGCCTTTGCGATGCCCGTCTACAATCTCGCCTCTCCCCGCCCACCTTACCGGTTCATCAATCGGGAGTACCTTATTATTTCATACGAAACCGATTTCGATGCGCTGCGCGCCATCGTGCCGGATCCCTCGCAACCGGGAGACATCCTTTTGCAATACGAATTAATACGCGAGCCGGGACTTGTGGGGATTCGATTTAGTATGCCGAAAGCGGTCAGGTCATCTCGATGCGTGACCAGCAACGACGCCTCGGCAGATACACGCATTCGATGTACTTGGATGACGAAGGTCCGATTGCCGGTGGCTGCGAAATATGGGTTTTCCGAAGAAACCGGCCACGCCGACCTTGAGCGTCGACGGCAACGACACGCCGCTCGGCACACCGACTACGGCACCCAACGGATCGCAACCGGCACGATGGGCTTCAGGCGTGCCGCTCGATATCGAGGCTGAACGCAGGAAGCTTGCTGATATGCCGAGTTACCTGTTGAAAGTGATGCCTCACGTTGACGGTACGGCGCGTGTGTGTGAGCTCCTGCGTTTCTATTTGCGGGACGTGAGCGTGCTCGTGGCGTGGACGGGTCTCACCGCGCTTGAATTGCATCCGCATCCGGCGATGTGGAATTCGCGCGGCCGGCGCCAATGTGTTTAAAAGTTATAAGGATCGGCCACAACGGGTCGACGCAACACTGCTATGAAAAAACACCTTTTCAACACACTAGCCACGCTGACTGCACTAAGTACGGCGTTCTATCCAGTTCTGTCATACACGCGCACACTCGATCCGCAGTTCGCCTGTAAGTCGAACGCGCACACGTTCATCGCCGGGCTCATAAACGACGGCTCCATCGATCGGAATCCAACGCACGTCGAAGCAAACTCGGTCAACGCATTTCGACCGGAACAGGGCAGCGACCTGACGGCATTCGGCTTTCACGTCCACGCCGTCTTCGGGTATGAACACAACGATGCCGTGTTCAAACAAGGAGGCGGCGAGGCCTTGGCAGGCTCACTTTATGGCGCGGTCGTATCGGCCCCCACCGAGGAGGTCGAAGCGCGCGCGCGCAAGGCCGGCAGCGACGCTGTCGTTCAAGAAGTGTTGCCGCTCGTGCTCACGGCCATTGTTTGTAACAAGCCCTAACCCGTTTCGTGCCCTCAGCCACGCAACCAGCCGGCGCATCATCCACGCACTTGCCCCCAGTTTCCAGCGAGTGCTTCACCTTCATCAAAGATTGGCTAGAAAAGAAGGTCACGCGCCGCATGGGCTTCGGCGGTTTCAAGGGTGAAGCGCAACAGGGGTTTAAGGTTCAGAGCTTGGAGGTTGGCTTGCTGAGGCGAGTGTCGCAGCGAAGACCTCGAATTGCGAATGAAACGCGTGAGTGTCGCGGCCGACTGTTCGGGCTGTCGGCGATAGCGTCGAGTTCGTCCTGACTGTAAGCGCGCGTGTCATTCTGAGTGGCTTCGAGCTGATGTACGTGATCAAGAAAAGGCAGATGAAATGTTCGGGTAAAACTGCGCCGTCCGCACTCCAGCAACTCTATTCGCTGCTATCGGCGCTATTACTTAGCATATTACATTTTTTTGGCCGGATTCCTTACTGCGACAGAACCTGAATTCCCGGGCGAGCGACAGCAACCGGACGTGCTATTCCTAGACGCCGAAGTGCGGGATGCTCTGAAATGCTCTTGGGATGTACTCAATTCGAACAGGATTACAGAACTATTTTTGGAGAACGTGAAGATGACGATCGAAAGCCATGCACAGCCGACCACGCGGTCTCGAGAGATGACCGACGCAGGTGCGGCAACGCGGTTTTCCTTTCTTTATCATCATCCGCGGCGCCCGACGCATCTCTACGATGTCTCGATAATGTTCAATGAGACATTTATGTCGTCTCGCTGGCGGATCGATATCCGCGACGCTGGAGATGAAGGGAACGAAAGGTTTCTTTCGTCGGGAAGACTGACAACGCTCCTATTGAAAGTGGCCGTCGATACGCTACCGATCATTGCCCACATCACCTCGGCGGATCGCGGAAAACACCTCCCGGGGCGGCGGGTATACAGCGGATGGTGCAGGTCATCGCAACACAGTCCGGATAAAATTCCGATATGGCCACGCACGCGGCCAGCGGAGGAGCTGTCGCTGCCGTGAACGGCTCCGTTTCACTCTTCGTTATGCGAAAAGTCACACGACAATGGCTGCAGTTAGAGATCACGCGACGCGTCGCACTTACTGAAGCGGGTGAGCGGTATCTACATAGGTGCTACGCGATCATCGGTTCGATCGCCCAAGCGGAGGCCGAAGCGTCGGATGCGCATGGGAATCCTGTCGGTACACTACGAGTTCATGCGATGTCGAGCCTGGGGCAAAACTATGTGGTGCCTACGATCGCAGCATACCAGGCGCGCTATCCTTCCGTAACAGTGGACACACCTTCACAAAATGTGCCAGATTTGATCGAGGATAGTTTAGCAGAATCGAACTGCTGATAAACGTCGTCATGGTAAGCAAGCCAAAGGCGCTGTTAGGCTTGATCCAAAAAGGCAAGCAATCGGATGTCCCGCTTAACATTCGGGACACGCGACATGACTGCCGGCGAATAGGCAGAACCTAACCTGCTCGTGTCTTTTACGCGGAACACGATAAGCCCGATTGTCTGGCGCGGCCTCAGTTCATCGAGGCCAGAGTTATGGTCGGATCTGGTGTACGGGGTGAAGCGGGAAATTGAGAAGGCGGCGGCGGCTTAGCTGAGAATGTTGCTTATCTAGAGGAACAACCAGCCAACCGGAATCTACCATCAAAGAAGATGGTTACGTAAGAAACGAACGCCGGTAAAGCGGCAGCGCAGATCAGTGGCCTTGACGAGTTGATTCAGCAAGGTGCGCGAGAGATTATCCATCAGGCGATCGAGGCGGAATTGGAAAGCGCGGTGCTCGTGGTGAGCGGTGTAGGGCATGAGACGGATTGCACCATTGCCGATTTCGCCGCAGATATCCGCGCGCCCACGCCAACGGCGCGGCCGAACTCGTCAGTGCGCAACGCACACTGAGGCGCGGCTACGCAGCCTCGATTGATGTGCAAACGGGCCGCGCCGTGCGCGCTGAAGCCGAGGCGGCTGCTGACGGTGCATCTGGCGGAAGGGTCGGTGGATATCGTGCTGGTCGATGTCCCGCCAAGACTCTCCGATGAATTTTAATAGTGCGCTTAGAAGGGTGTTGGTGTGACGTTTGATCTGACGCTTTGACGTAGAACAACGGCAGTATTTTTGACGGCATCGACGGCACGTATGAACGTGATTACGCATTCTGAATACCTGCGTCTGGGGTGTCCATTTAACCAGAGTTAGCGATTTTTCTCCACGGGGGGCTCGGCGAAGGTCGCTCCAAGCTGGGCGGATGTCCGCGTTGCCTCGGCGGTTTTGGAGGAACAGCGTTTGGACTCTGGCTCATAAAAGGTCTTGTAACAAACCGGTCCATGGGCGACAGCAAGCTCCAGGACCCGGTAGAACAGCATCCCTCGGCTACGTGAGCGGCGGCGTTTGAAACGGAACACGAACTCGTCCAGGTCACTGGGCAAGTGCGCAGAATCCACCGCTCCCTGGTGGGTGCTCAGTAGCCATCGTTTTGTAAGGAATGCTATTCGATGAACACCTGGCAGAAGTTCTCCTGGGTCCTGCCCCGCGTCGACGCGACCCGCTGGCTAAGGCGGTCATGGATGTACCCACTCTTCTCCAACCACCGGTAACCCTGCAAGGCATCAGTGACGGTCAAAGATGGTCTGCCATCACTGATGTGCGGCTACCGCATCCAGTACACATGAACCGGTCGTCCCGAAGCCGCCATCCATTCAGGATGGCCACAGGACGGGCAGGCGAAGCCGCAAGGCCATCGCAGCCATTGGAGGTATTCCAGGCAGTCTGTATCAGTCGGGAACCAAGCCTGAAATTCCCGAAGGGACTGAGGGTAGTGGGTCCTGGCGTGGGGACGTTCCATTGCCGCAGTCTACGCTCAACTCCGGTTAAATGGACACCCCAGCCCTGCGTGATCGATGCTGCTTATAATGGACCCGCAATGTGCGGGTTTTTCCCAAGTCGCCTACAATCGAATCTCGTACTGCCTCACTCCTCACGTCTCCCGCAATCATAGAAGGAATCTCGCACCATGGAACATACGCTCCCGCCGTTGCCGTTCGCAAAGAACGCACTCGCTCCGCACATGTCGGAAGAAACGCTTGAGTTTCACTATGGCAAGCATCACCAAACCTATGTGACGAACCTGAACAAGTTGATCCCGGGCACGGAATTCGAAAACCTGCCGCTTGAAGAAATCGTCAAGAAAGCATCGGGTGGCGTGTTTAACAACGCGGCCCAGATCTGGAACCACACGTTCTTCTGGA
>NZ_JBAUSA010000929.1:0-1927 GCF_049581465.1 Caballeronia sp.
CCATAGGCATACGCGCCACCGTAGATCGGGTTGGTCAGAATCCGGTACACCGTGCCGTAGCTGGGCCGTTTCCATTGGATTTCGCCGCGCGGCGTGCATGCCGGCAACTGCAGTCCGTGCTCCAGGAACCATAACAATGTCTGACGCACCGAGCCAATCGCGCCGAACTGGCGGAACACCGAGCGAATGGCGTCCTGCACGCGCAAATCCGGATCCTTCTCCAGGCGCTGGTCTTCGGTCTTGCAGTAACCCACCGGCGCCGCGACGACGAGTTCGCCGCGTTTGGCCTTCTCCTGCCGAGCTTCGAGTGAACGCTGACGCAGCAGATCCAGCTCGTATTCGTTCAGGCTGCCCTTTGAACCGCCCCGGTTTTCCCGGAGACTGTTTTGCTTGAGTCACACCCCGATGGTGGACCCAGCGAGTTGCTCATAATAAGCGGCTTCGAGTTCAGCCGGGGGGATATTGCCGATCGGTTCGAGCAGCCGTCGGTTGTTGAACCAGTCGACCCATTCGAGCGTGGCCATCTCGACGGCCTGCAGGTTACGCCAGGGGCCAAGACGATGAATGACTTCAGCCTTGTACAATCCGTTGACCGTCTCTGCCAGAGCATTGTCGTACGAGTCGCCCACACTGCCGACCGAGGGTTCGATGCCAGCCTCGGCCAGCCGGTCCGTGTAGCGGATCGACACGTACTGCACGCCCCGGTCGCTATGATGGATCAGGCCTTCTTGTGCACCAGGCTGACGCTCATACACGGCCTGCTCCAGCGCATCCAGCACGAAATCGGTACGCGCGGACGCCGAGACCCGCCAGCCCACGATGCGCCGGGCGAACACATCGATGATGAAGGCCACGTAGACAAATCCCTGCCAGGTGTTCACGTACGTGAAATCGGAAACCCACAGCGCATTGGGGCGTTCAGCCGTGAATTGCCGGTTCACGAGATCTTTCGGGCGCTCGGCTGAAGGATCGGCGATCGTCGTGCGCACCGTCTTGCCTCGCACTACGCCCTGCAGGCCCATCAGCTTCATGAGCCGCTCAACCGTGCAGCGCGCCACGGCGATGCCTTCGCGCTTCAACTGCCGCCAGACCTTGCGCGCGCCATAAACCTTGAAGTTCGCATCCCAGACTCGCCGGATCTGATCCTTCAGTTGCCGGTCACGCTGCAGCCGCGGCGGCAACAGCCCCGGATTCTTGCGTCGGGCCACATGCATGTAGTACGTCGATGGGGCAATCGGCAACACCTTGCAGATCGGCTCGACCCCATACGTCGAGCGATGATCATCAATGAACGTGATCATGATTTCGGTCGGCGGTCGAGCTCCGCCTGCGCGAAATACGCGGACGCCTTACGCAGGATCTCGTTGACCTGCCGTAGCTCCCGGTTCTCCCGCTCCAAGGCCTTCAGTCGATCCTGTTCCTCTGTGCTGGCACCGCCGCGCACTCCGCGATCTCGCTCATCCTGACGCACCCAACTGCGCAGCGTCTCACCTGAGCACCCAACTTTGGCCGCAATCGACGCGATCGCCTTCCACTGCGTTTCATAGTCGCCACGGTGCTCGTGGACCATCCGCACCGCCCGTTGCCGGACCTCTGGCGAATACTTCGGTGACTTCTTCTTGACGTTTTCCATGGCTCCATTCTCTCAAGAGTTGGAGTCTCCGGAAAACCCGGGGCGGTTCATTGCGTTCCGAAACGGCTAAACGGACATTGCGTCAATTTGGGCGTCTAATGGGCGACATTCAAATAGATGAAGTTCAGGCAGAGCAGGTCCTAGCTTTCTTGCAAGGCTCGGGGCCGCCTAGCTCAACTTGGCGGATCAAGTACAGATTGCTGTCCGGCCTGTATCGATTCGCGATCAGCAGAGGCCATGTAAAAGAGTCTCCACTGCCGCAAGGTTTGCCCAGGTTTCCGCCGCAGCAAACAC
>NZ_JBAUSA010000930.1:0-11147 GCF_049581465.1 Caballeronia sp.
GGACCAGGTCGTACGGTGCGCGAATGTCCTGCGCCAGGACGACCGGCGGGTTCTTGATCGATAAATCGCCGTTCGGGCTGCGCACGTTCAGGCCTGTCTCGGCCAGTTGGGCCGCGCGTCGTTCCCGCACGAGGAAGGTCACGTCGCGACCCGCATCGAGCAGCCATCCACCAAAATAGCCGCCTATCGCGCCTGCGCCTACTACCAGAATCCGCATGTTTTGCTCCTTATGAAATAGGTCGTGCAACCGGGTAATGAAATCAGCGGCATTCAAAAAAATTCAGAGAAAAACGCGGAAAACCACGGCAAGCCCTCAGGCTTGCCAGACGCCGTACCCCGCTTCGCGCAGGCCGATTGCAAGCTCGACTTCCATGTCCCGCGCCCCTTCGTAGGGCATCGGGTTGTACATCTCATAGAGACGAGGCAGCAGCCGCAGTCCGAAATCCCGCACATAGCGGTTCGACTGGATGCCGGCCTTGTGCTTGTCGAAACGAACGTCCGGGTCGATGCCGGTCATGCCCACGTACACGAACGGCTGGCCAAGGACGTAATCCGGGTTCGCGCGCCTGAAACGCGCTTCGTTCCAGACCGTATCGGCGAGTTCGATTACATACACGTGGTAATGATGAGCCTTGCTTCGATACGCCATGCGTCGCCCAATTGCCGGATTGCCCAGTCGCCTTGCCTGATCGCCTTGCCCAATCTCTTTACCCGATCGCCCCTGGAAACCTCCGCGTTTCCCCACCCGAAACGGCTTGCGGACGCCCATTTTAGACCGGCGCGTGATGGGCTGCTCAACGCTTGGCCCGAGCCGTTCGACCCCACGCGGTGGGGGCCTTCCCAACCCGTCTCGTGTCAAAGTGGTAATCTCGCTTCCGTCTGCGCCTTTCGCACGACGTTCGTTCGAACCAAGCCCGCCGAACGGCACCTCGAAGCGTTTTTCATGCTGCCGTTGCGGGGCACGCGGCTGGTTTTAACCCGTCGCGGGCGCCGCCCTAATTGACAAGTCGCATCCGCTGCGCGTGCAGCCACGAGCGGTACACGCATCGGTCATTCGGAGAAAAACATGAGCAAACAAGCAATCGGCGTAGTCGGCCTAGCCGTCATGGGCAGCAATCTGGCGCTGAACATTGAAAGCCGCGGTCACGCTGTATCGGTTTATAACCGCAGCCGCGAAAAGACCGACGAGCTGATGAAAGCGCATCCTGACAAAAAGCTTGTCCCGGCGTACACGCTGGAAGAGTTTGTGGCATCGCTGGAAAAGCCGCGGCGCATTTTGCTGATGGTCAAGGCCGGCCAGGGCACGGATGCAACGATCGATTCGCTGCGCCCGCTGCTGGAAAAAGGCGACATCCTGATCGACGGCGGCAATACCCATTTCACCGATACGATCCGCCGCAACCAGGATCTCGCCAAGTCGGGCCTGCATTTCATCGGCACGGGTGTATCCGGCGGTGAGGAAGGCGCACTGAAAGGCCCGTCGATCATGCCGGGCGGCCAGAAGGAAGCGTATGACCTGGTGGCCCCGATCCTCACCGAAATCGCCGCCAAGGCGCCAGACGGCGAGCCGTGCGTCGCGTACATGGGTCCGGACGGCGCGGGCCACTACGTGAAGATGGTCCACAACGGGATCGAGTACGGCGACATGCAGCTGATCGCCGAAAGCTACGACGTGCTCAAGCGCGTGGCGGGCTTGTCGAACGAAGAGCTCGGCCGGGTCTACGTCGAGTGGAACAAGGGCGAACTGGATAGCTACCTGATCGAAATCACGTCGAAGATCTTCTCGAAGAAAGACGACGAAACAGGCAAGGATCTCGTCGATGTGATCCTCGACCGCGCCGCGCAGAAAGGCACGGGCAAGTGGACGAGCCAGAACGCGCTCGATCTCGGCGCACCGCTGCCGCTGATCACGGAAGCCGTGTTTGCGCGCGTGTTGTCGTCGTTGAAAGACCAGCGTGTGGAAGCGAGCAAGACGCTGAAAGGACCGTCGCCCGCGTTTGATGGCGACCGTAATGCGTTTATCGAGTCCGTGCGTCGCGCGCTGTTCCTGAGCAAGATCGTGTCGTACGCGCAGGGCTTCGCGCAGTTGCGTGCGGCTTCGGAAGAGTACAAGTGGGACCTGCAATACGGCCAGATCGCCAAGATCTTCCGCGCAGGTTGCATCATCCGTGCAGGCTTCTTGCAGAAGATCACGGACGCGTACAAGACCAATGCCGACTTGCATAACCTGCTGCTCGACCCGTATTTCACCGACATCGCCGCGAAGTACCAGGGTGCGCTGCGCGACGTCGTCGTGGCGGCCGTGAAAGCGGGCGTGCCCGTGCCGGCGTTTTCGTCGGCGGTCGCGTACTACGACAGCTATCGCTCGGAAACGCTGCCGGCGAACCTGGTGCAGGCGCAGCGTGACTTCTTCGGCGCGCATACGTTCGAGCGCACCGACAAGAAGGGTAGCTTCCACGCGGATTGGGCGGAGTAATGGAATGACGCGGCGAGCTTAGGCGGGAAGCGCCAGAGTCAAGGTTCGTCGCCGCAGGTCTTGTTTGAAATGAAACGCCGTCACGTCATGTGACGGCGTTTTTGTTGGTGCGTGCGTGTTCCGGGAACGCTCAGGACCTTATCCCCAACAGCTCCCGTATTGCCTCACCATTCGCGCCACTCCCGGCGAAGTTATCGAACGGGCGATCTCCCACGCGAATGATGTGGTCTTGGATAAACGCGGGCCCTTCCCGCGCGCCATTTCATGTGCGTCGATCCGCAAATAATCCATGCGCGTCAGAACGGCGAGTTCGGATAGTAGAACTGCTTGGCGTTTTCCTTCGTGATCAGCACCGAGGGAATGATCGTGGTCGGCGGCAGCGTTTCGCCTTTCAGGCGCGCTTCGGCCGTGAGCTTGATTGCGTCGTAGATGAACTTCGGCGAATACGACACATCGGCCTGGACGAGCTTGTCGCCGTCGATGATCCGCTTGACCGCTTCCTTCGACCCCGCGCCGCCGAACACCTGCTTGATATCGGTGCGGTGCGCCTGGTCGATCGCCTTCAGGACGCCGACCATCATGTCGTCGTCAGCGGCCCAGACGGCGTCGATATGCTTGAAGCGCGTGAGGTAATCCTGCATGACCTTGAAGGCATCGTCGCGATTCCAGTTAGCGTACTTCGCGTCGAGAATCTTCATGTCGGGATGCTGCTTGATCACCGATTCAAACGCGGCCCAGCGTTCGTTGTCCAGCGTCGTCGGAATGCCGCGCAACGCGACGATATCGCCCTTGCCGTCCATCGTCTTCGCCAGGTATTCGGCGGGCAGCTTGCCGAACGCGGTGTTGTCGCCCGCAACATACGCGTCTTGCGCGCTGGTGTCGGTGAGACCGCGATCCACCACCGTCACATACACGCCTTTCTTCTTGACCTGCGCCACCGGTTGCGTCAGCGACGCCGATTCGAATGGAAAGATCACCAGCGCATTGATCTTGTTGACCGTCACGAGATCCTGCAACTGGTTCGCCTGTTCAGGCGCGCCGCCCGCCGTCTTCACGATGATCTTCAAGTCGGGATGGGCCTTCTCCAGATCCTCTTTTGCCTTGTTCGCCCACCAGACGATACCGCCGGTGAAGCCGTGCGTCGCAGTCGGAATCGCGACGCCGAGCACGACTTTGTCATCGGCGGCGGCCGACAAGGCGCTTGCGGCCAACGTCAGTGCGCCGAGCGCGCGGATGATCTTTTTCATGATGTGTCTCCATTGTTTTAGAAGCGCCCGGTCAGGGATTTAAGAGCGCCCGGCTTACTCGATACACGATCGACTTCAACGACGTCCACGCTGCAAAAACGCTACGAAAATGATCACCGCGCCCTGCACGGCAGCGTTCAGGTACACGCTGATGATACTGGTCAGGTTCAGGATATTCGCGATCACCGAGAGCAGGATTGCGCCGATCACGGTGCCTATCACGCGCCCCTCGCCGCCCCTGAGCGCCGTCCCGCCCACCACCACGGACGCGATCGCCTCTAGCTCCCAGAGCAGGCCCGTGGTCGGCGTCGCGGACCCGAGGCGCGGCACGTACAACACGGTCGCCACACCCACGCAAAGCCCAAGCAACATATAGGTGGCGATCTTGACGTTATCGACGCGAATGGCCGCATACCGCGCCACCTGTTCATTCGAACCGATCGCCTGCACATGCCGCCCGAACACCGTGCGATTCAGGACCAGCGTGCCACCCGTCGCGACGATGAGAAACACCCAGATCGGCACCGGCACGCCGAACAGGCTTGCGTAGTACACGGGGCCGTAGAGATCGGCCAGGGAGTTGTCGAGTGTGAGCGCGCCGCCGTCCGCGAGCCAGGTCAGTACCGCACGAAAAATCCCCAGTGTGCCAAGCGTGACAATGAAGGGTTCAATGCGTCCCTTCGTCACGAGCAACCCATGTGCGAAACCGAAAGCACCCCCTAGAACAAGGGCCATGACGATTCCGATCGCGATAATGACAAGGGGTGCTAACGTGTGGCCGCCTGCGCCGTGCGCGAGCGTGTTCATCGTGTAGATCATGGTGCCCGCGATCAGCGCGGCCATTGATCCCACCGACAAATCGATCCCGCCCGAGATGATCACGAAGGTCATGCCGACCGCAATGATGCCGATGAACGAGGTCCGCGTGAGGACGTTCATGGCGTTGTCGAAGGTGGCGAAATCCGGGTTCAGCAAGGTCCCGCCAATACAGAGCGCGATCAGCCCGAGCAATGGCCCCACGCCGTGCAGCCGCCGCGCGACGCTGCCCAGGCGGCTGCGCTTCGATACTTCCACGCCTTCAGTGTGTACCGGTCGCATGCGAGATCAACCTCTCTTCAGTGAGGTGTTCCTGGCCGACGGTCGCGACCAGTTGGCCCGCGCGCATCACCGCCACGCGATGGCACAGCCCGATCAGTTCGATCAGTTCGGATGAGATGACGATCACCGCACGGCCCTCGGCAGCCAGCGCGTGGATCAGGAAATAGATATCGCGTTTCGCGCCGACATCGACCCCGCGCGTGGGTTCGTCCAGCACAATCACGCGCGGATCGGGATGCAGGAATTTGGCGAGCGCGAGTTTTTGCTGGTTGCCGCCCGACAGCATGCGCGCGCGGCTCGCGAGGTTGCCCGTGCGGATGCCGAAATCGTGCACGGCTTTCTTTAGCGCGTCGCGTTCCGCCTCGACGTCCAGCAGAGGATGCGCGTAGCGCTCAAGCGTCATCATCGTGAGGTTGTCCTTGAGCGCCATGTCGACGTGAAGCCCCCGCCCCTTGCGGTCTTCGCTCAGGTACGTCATGCCGAGGTGCATTGCGTCGCGCGGGCTACGCGGATTGATCTCCTTGCCGCCGATCGACAGGTGGCCCGCCGTGCGCTTGCGCACGCCGATCAACCCTTCGAATAGTTCGGTGCGGCCCGCACCCACGAGTCCGGCGAAGCCGAACACCTCGCCCGCGCGAACGGAAAAGCTCACATTGGCGGCCCAGCCCGGCACGTAGGCATGATCGACCTGGAAAGCGATCTGAGCGTCGTCGGCAAGCGGCGGTTTGTCGGGGAACATGTCCGACACCTCGCGCCCCACCATCAGGTTCGCCATTTGCTGGCGAGTGAGATCGGCGGTGGCTTCGCGCGTGACAAAGCGGCCGTCGCGCATCACGATCACCTCGTCAGTCACGCGCTCCACTTCGTCGAGCTTGTGCGAGATATAGATGATGGTCACGCCTTCCTCTTTGAGCCGCGCCATCAGTGCGAAGAGGCGTTGCGTCTCCGCTGGCGTGAGCGTCGCGGTCGGTTCGTCCATGATCAGCAAGCGTGCCTCGCGCAGCATTGCCTTGGCGATCTCGACCAACTGCTTTTCCGCGACGATCAAATCGCGCACGCGGGTCTCGGGATGCTTGTGGAGGCCGACATCGGCGAGACGCGCGCGAGTAGCGTCGCGCATGGCGGGTTCATCGAGGAACAAGCCGCGACGGATCTCGTGCCCGAGAAACATGTTCTGCGCGATACTCAAGTGGTCGGCAAGATTGAGTTCCTGGTGGATCAACACGATGCCAATGGCTTCGGCGTCGCGCGAACTGTCGAAGGCGCGCACGGTGCCGTTAATGGAAACCGTGCCTGCGCTGGGTTGTTCGTAGCCGCTGAGGATTTTCATCAGCGTCGATTTGCCGGCGCCGTTCTCGCCGATCAGGCCATAGATGCGCCCAGGCGTCAGGTCGAAGCTCACGCCATATAGCACGCGAACCGGTCCAAACTGCTTTTCGATGTTATCGAAAGCGACGGCGAGGCTCATGTCACGCGCTCCTTCGTCATGTCACGCACTCCTTCGAAGCATCAGCTTGTGCGGCAGCAGCACGCCGGGCACCTCGGCTTGCGGATCGTGCAGGCGTTTGAGCAGCAGCCGGGCGGCCGTTTCGCCGAGCTCGCGCATGGGCTGCGCGACGGTGGTCAGCGGCGGATCGATTTGCGCGGCGACGGCGATATCGTCGAAACCCATTACCGCTACATCGTCCGGCACGCGCAGCCCTTCCCCGCGCATGCCCTTGATCACGCCGATGGCGAGCGTATCAGACACCGCGAACACCGCTGTCGGGCGGTGCCGCCCGAGGCGTGTAAGCCCTTTCGCCGCCTCTTCGCCCGCCACGTAATCGAGCGTATCGACATCGATCTGCCAGGCCGGATCGGCATCGATGCCGGCTGCGCTAAGCGCATCGCGATAACCTTCGGCGCGTTGCCGTCCGTACAGATAGCCGTGGCCCGCGTTGATCAGCGCGATCCTCGTGTGGCCTTGTCCGAGGAGATGGCGCACGGCATCGCCGGCGGCAAGATGGTTATCGATACCCACGTAGGGCACACCGGCGGTCGGATCGAACTCGCAGCACGCGACCCACGGCAGCGTGGACACGTGTTCAGCGAGTGCTGCTTGCACGGTGGCGGGATCGAGGCAGATGGCGCCATCGGCGCGGCGACCCCGTAGTAGATCGAAGTAACTGCGCTCGCGGCCGGGATCTGCTCCGGTATCGCAGAGCAGCATGAAATAGCCGTTCTGGCGCGCGACGCTGTCGATACCGCGCACGATCGCTGAGTAGAACGGATTACCGAAGTCCGGGACCATCGCGAGCAGCAGGCGGCTTTCGGCTGTGCGCAAGTTGCGCGCGAGTTCATTGACGCGGTAGCCGCTTGCCGCGACCGCTGCAAGCACTTTGTCGCGGGTCGGTTCGCGAACATTGGTGTGGCCGTTGAGCACGCGAGAGACCGTCGCCACCGATACGCCGGCCTTGATGGCGACATCGAAGATCGAGATTTCGTCGGCGTAGTGAAGAGTCACGGCGTGCGGCCTTGGGAGCCGACAAAATGTAATGGATTACATTATTTGAGTTGCTGCGCTGCGTTAGCGATAGGGACAAACGCGCACAAGCGGGGTCGACGACAAACGTCTTTGTAGTCGACCCCTGTTGTGAACGAAAGCGGCTCGACGATCAACTGCCCGGTGGCTTGGCTGGCACCTTCTGCCAGCCGACGGGGCAGGCCTCGACATACGGGTAGTAACCCTCAGGCTTCGTGCAGTGATACCAGTAGGCAATTGGCGGCACGGTGCCGCCCGTGTCCGTCGGCCCGTACTGCCCCTGCTCCTGCCCCTGCCCTGAGTACTGCCCCTGTTCTCCCGGCCCCACGTCCTGGTTCGGCAACGGGGCCACGTCGACCGCATTAGGGCCGTAAGGGTAGTAGCCGGGGTAGTAGGACGGGAACGGATAGGCGTAGTACGCGTACGGAGGATAGCCATAGCCGTAGACAAAGCCCGGGCCGAAATAGAAACCGATGGATCCGCCGCAGCAGTAACCGCCGTAGTAGTAACCGTGATAACCCCCGTAATACCCGTGGTAGTAACCGTGGTAGTACCCGTGGTAATAGCCGCCGCCATGATAGTAGCCGCCGCCGCTCCAGCCACCACCACCATGATAGTAGGCGCTTCCACCACCGCCGCCTCCGCCGCTCCACCCACCACCGCCGCCGTGATAGTAGCTGGCGCCGCCCCAGCCCCCCCTGCCGGCCATGGCCGCACCGCTGGCGCCCCAGGCCGCCAACACCAGCAATAGCTGGCACACTCTACGCCCGTTCATGATGCTCACCTCGCCTGTCTGCGCCGATTCAGATTTGACCCGCCGAGCCGAATCTTGCCGGGGAAGGCTGCCCTGAATGCGGATGGACTACTCACAAGTTTATGAATTCCGGGAACACTTTTCTTGGCTTTTGTTTCAGGCGACGCGACGCGAGCGCCAGTCGCGCCAGATAGCAGACTCGTCCTCTGCGAAATAGCGAACCCGCCGTCCCTGTAAGCCCGTTTGCCGTGGTCCGTTCGTTGAAACACATAAGTATTTGCCGCTTACAATTATCTTAAAAAACGGAGAAACGCGCACGCGCCGGAGACAGGGTGGCATGTCAAAAAATATTGTTTTCTGTGCCGACGGCACGTGGAACGGCCCGGACGAGGACGACGATCAAGACGGCGTCCCGGAAACGACTAATGTATGGAAGCTGTTTTTGAATCTGGCGTCGGATGTACTACCTGACTCAGTTCTATATGCCAAGGAACAGGAGTCGTCGTACAGCAACGCAGGCGCCTGCGTGCAGGTTGCCAAATACCTGCACGGCGTGGGCGATGCCCAAAATCCAATCATAAAAATGCTTGGCGGCGTATTTGGTAGCGGACTCATCGCACGAATCGTCCGAGGTTACACGTTCATCTCTCGAAACTATCAACCCGGCGATCGTATCGATCTAGTCGGCTTTAGCCGTGGCTCGTATACCGCTAGGGCGCTCGGCGGGCTGATCGTAGATCAGGGCTTGCTTGACCGCAACACGCTGGACCTTACGGATCCGCTGGTTGGGTATCGCAAGGGGATTGCAGCGTGGCGGGCGCACAGAGTCAACCGGCTTCCTGGTATAGCCACGTGGAATCCCCGCATTCAGGCTCTTTTCAACGACGTCGACAGTTTCCTGACCCTGTCGCAACCGATTGGCAAAAGCGAACTCATCCCCGATGTGCCGATCCAGGCGATCGCCGTATGGGACACCGTCGGGTCAATGGGAATCCCGCTTTATGCCGGCGGGGGAGACCAGCGGGTCGATGTGTTTCGTTTTGCCGACACGGACCTGAATCCTGCCGTAGCGAATGGCTTTCACGCGGTGAGTCTGGACGAGCAGCGCGCCGATTTCACGCCAACCCTATGGTCGACTCGTACGGGCGTTTTACAGGCCGTGTTTCCGGGCGCGCACGCTGATGTCGGTGGCGGCTATCCTTCGACCGGCAGTCAGACCGGGCTGTCAGACGGAGCGCTTGCATGGATGATGGGTTGTTTGTCATCCATGACCGATGGCCCGCGGTTTCGTCAACCCCCTTTGCCAATTGCACCGAACGCCATGGGTGTTGCCCACCAGCCGTGGAAGACCGGTGTATTCGCGACGCTGCCGTTTGGTCCGAGAGATTTCACCCAGTATCTTCCGCTCGGCGCTCATGGCTCGATCCGCGACCGACTAGCAGCGGGGCTTGTTCAGGCAGATCCAGCCGCCACAGCCGGCCCGTACCAACCGTCAACGATGGCTAGCTTCTTGAATGGGAATACCACGTGGCTTTAATGGCGTCAGCCCGTCGCGTTTTCATAGTCCTGACGAGCTTCATCGCCGGACCGGCCCGTCGCTCGGCGCCCCAGTTAAGCGCACGCGCCGGACGGGGCGGGAAATAAAAGGCGCATACTCTATGCCCTTCCATTACCCGCGCCGCGCTTCGCGTGTGTGCGCATTCAATGCCCGGTTACGAAACCAAGCAGGAAAACATTGCCGTAGCGGGCGTTGACGACCTGATCATTCGCTCGCTGCTGGACCTGCAGCAATTCTCCGATCCCCTGGGCGATGCTGAACGGATTGGCATCTCATCGGCTATGTGGCCGCTGTTTGGCATGTTGTGGCCATCGGGTGCCCACTTGGCCGCCCGTCTTGCGCTGCGGCCCGTATTGGCGGGCGAGCGCATTCTGGAGATCGGGTGCGGCCTGGCGCTGGCGAGCCTGGTGGGCCATCGACGGGGTGCCGATGTCACCGCGAGCGATTGTCATCCGTTGACCGGTGCGTTCCTCGCAGAAAATCTGCGTCTGAACGATTTACCGCCAATGAAGTATCGCCACGGCAACTGGTCGGTGCCGGAACTGGCGGAAACATTGAACGATGTTGCTGGCCGTCGAATAGTGGATGGCGAATACGACCTGATCATGGGCAGCGACTTGTTGTATGAGCGCGATGCGAATGCAACCCTGGCGGCGTTCATCGGGTTGCACGCATCGCCGCTGGCGGAGGTCTGGATTGTCGATCCCGATCGCGGTAACCGGGCGGCGTTCAATCGCCAGATGGGAGAACGCGGGTTCCGGATGCGCGAAGAGCGTCTGGATCGGATAGCGCTGGATGACGTGGCTGCCTACAAGGGGCGGCTGTTGGTATATCGATTGGACGACGCGTGATCGTGGGATGGGCGGCCGCCGCCGATCGAAGACCAAGGCGTCACTTGACCATGTAGCCGCGTCCGATCATGCAAGCGCTGAAGGATTGCCAGTACCGGGCCATGGGTGACTCGGGCGGCGGTAATGGGGGCATGGGGGCATCCACGGAAGAAGCGCTACCGCCCCGCACTCCTAAAGGCTTTCCGCTGAGGGACACTTCGACCATGGACGCTCCGCTCGGCGCGGCGGCCCCTGGAAACATTCCCTCCGGCAACGGAACGGCCACGGCCACCTGGTGAACGGGGCCAATCTTCTCAACGTGGGGCCGCTCGGGCGCTTGCGAGAGCGTCGCCATCGACACCTTCGTATGCTGGTTGGCGAAGCCATAACACATGGCGCTGTCGATACTTTGCTGCGCAACGCTCTGGCTGCGCATGGGAAACGCGAGCGGTTGGAGTGCCATGACGCTGCCGCTAAAAGCCAGCACACCGGCACCAAAAAGCAGAGGGATTCTCATGACCCGTGGACTCCCGAAGACAGGAACGGCGGCGCCCGGGGCGAAAAACCGTCCGTGTCGCACCGCCAATCGAGTTTCCACGATACTTTCGACGGGGCTTGCTGATGCGCAAGACTATCGGCGCAATCCGCCAAGATTTCGCTTGA
>NZ_JBAUSA010000931.1:0-5522 GCF_049581465.1 Caballeronia sp.
GGTGTTTATCGGCGATGACCTGACCGATGAAAAAGGCTTCGCGGTCGTGAACGAGCGCAACGGCGTGTCGATCAAAGTTGGCGGCGGCGATTCGCTCGCGACCATGCGGGTCGACTCGGTCGGTGAGTTGCTCGACTGGCTCCAGGGGATTGCAGGAGTGCGTTCGTGAGTCGGCTGATCATCGTTTCAAATCGAGTCGCGCCGATCTCCGAAGGCGGCCCCGCGGCCGGTGGCCTGGCCGTAGGTGTCTATGACGCGCTCAAGGAAACCGGCGGCATGTGGTTCGGCTGGAGTGGCGACGTGGTGCCCGAACCGCCCGATGCCATCACGCTCGAAGAACGCGGCCGCGTGACGTTCGCGACCATCGGCCTGGCTCAACAGGATTACGACCAGTACTACCGCGGCTTTTCCAACGCTACGTTGTGGCCTGCGTTTCACTATCGGCCGGATTTGATCCAGTTCGACCGCGATGAATTCGATGGCTATTGCCGCGTCAATCGCTGGCTCGCGAAGCAACTCGCGCCGCTGTTGAAAGCCGACGACGTGATCTGGGTTCACGACTATCACCTGATCCCGTTTGCGCAGGCGTTGCGGGAAGAGGGCGTGAAAAATCGCGTCGGCTTCTTTTTGCACATTCCGTTTCCGGCGTCGCAGGTCCTGTTGAGCGTGCCGCGTCATCGGGAGTTGGCCGAGGCGCTGTGCTCCTTCGATCTGCTCGGCTTCCAGACTCAGCCGGATTTGCGCGCGTTTTGCGATTACATCGAGACGGAGGCAAATGGAACTGTATCGCGCATCACCGGCGCGCCTCATGAGGTGCACGCGTTTGGAAAGACGCTGCGGGCGGCGGCGTATCCGATCGGCGTTTATCCAGACGAGATAGCCGCGCTGGCCAAATCGGGCGAAAGCGGGCGCGAAGTGCAAACGGTGAAAACCACGCTGCGCGAGCGCAAACTGGTGATGAGCGTCGACCGGCTGGATTATTCGAAGGGCCTGGTCGAACGATTCCGCGCGTTCGAAAAGCTGCTTGAAAAGCAGCCGGAGAAGCGCAACAACGTTTCCTTCGTGCAGATCGCCCCCCCAACACGTGCCGATATGGACACGTATCGCGATATTCGGCTGCAACTCGAAGCGGAATCGGGGCGAATCAATGGGCGCTATGCGGAACTCGACTGGACGCCGATTCGGTATATCCATCGGCAATACGAGCGGCATGTGCTCGCTGCGCTGTTTCGCGCGTCGCATGTGGGTTTTGTCACACCTTTGCGCGATGGCATGAATCTGGTCGCGAAGGAGTATGTGGCGGCGCAGGATCCTGACGATCCGGGCGTGCTGGTGCTGTCGCAATTCGCGGGCGCGGCGCAGGAATTGAACGGCGCGCTGATTGTGAATCCGCTTGATATCGACGGGATGGCGGACGCGCTGGCTTCGGCGCTAGCCATGCCGCTGAACGAAAGGCGTGCCCGGCACGCCGAAATGTTCACGCAGCTTCGCGAGAACAATGTATCGGTGTGGCGCGACAATTTCATGCGCGATCTTCAGGGTTAAGCGGGGCGGGGCGGGGTGGATCTGCTTGGCTTCCCGCAAGCAGATCCACCTCAAACACTGATCACCCCGGCAGAGCCCAACCTCAGGTCGACTCCGCCTTCGCCGCGAGTTGTTGCGAAGGCATCGTGGCCGGCGGCAGCTTGCCGTGCTGCTTCGAAAGCAACTCGCGATAAAGCCCCGGGCGTTCGCGCAATTGTTGCGGCGTGCCGTCGTCGATCACCTTGCCCGAGCTCATCACGATAATCCGGTCGAAGCCCTGCAGCGTCGATAACCGGTGCGCAATCGCGATCACGGTGCGCCCGACCATCAACCGGTCAAGCGCTTGCTGGATCGCTTCTTCCGAGGCGCTATCGAGTGCGGACGTGGCTTCATCGAGCAAAAGGATCGGCGCGTTCTTGAGAATGGCGCGCGCAATCGCGATCCGCTGCCGTTGTCCGCCCGACAGCTTCACGCCGCGGTCGCCGACGATCGTATCGAACCCTTCGGGCATCGCTTCGATGAAATCCGAGCAGCGCGCTTCGCGAGCGGCCGCGAGAACGTCCTCGCGCGACGCATCGGGCCGGCCATAGGCAATGTTCTCGTACACCGTCCGGTGAAACAGCGAAATATCCTGTGGCACCAGCGCGATCGACATGCGCAAGCTGTCCTGCGTGATCAGGGAAATATCCTGCCCGTCGACCTTGATGTGGCCGCCCTGAGCTTCATAAAAGCGCTGGAGCAACGCCAGCACGGTCGATTTCCCCGCGCCCGACTTGCCGATCAGTCCGACTCGCTGACCCGGTTCAATGTGCAAATGGAACCGGTCGAGGATCGGACGACGACGCGGATACGCGAACGTCACTTCATCGAAATCGACGCGGCCGCCTTGCGGCACGAGTTCCGTTGCGTCAGACCGATCCGGCATGCCGTGCGGTTCGAGCAGCGTTTGCACGGCTTCGGCCAGACGCGCGACGTGCTGAGTCACGTCGACAAGCGCCACGGCCAGGTCGCGGGTGCCGTGAAGAATGGTGAAGCCGAGCGAGCTGACAAGCACGATATCGCCCGATGTCGCTTCTCCCTTCGACCACAGCTCCAAGGCCCAACCGAGCAAACCAGCAGACAGGATCGCGGTGACGACCGCATGGAAGAGTCGCAATTTTTCGAGGTACAGCAGGCTTTGCTGGCGCGCGACCATCTCGGCCTTCACCGTCGAACCGAAGCGCTTTTGCTCCCGGAACGTCATGCCGAACGCACGCACGAGCGCCATGTTGCCGATCACGTCGACCAGTTCGCCATCGACTGAAGCCGCCTTCGACGCAAACGTGTGATGCCGTGCCGACCCGCGTCCGGCTAGCCGGTACAACACCAGGGCCAAAATGGCCGATGCTAGCAGCAAGCCGCCCGCCATCAATGGATTAACCGCCGTGATCATCACGATCGCACCGATCACGGCGATACACGGCGGCAACACGTTCCACGCCATCGTGTTCTCGGCGGTGTAGATCGCGTTCGATGTCGCCGTGATGCGGCTCGCGAGCATGCCCGGCTGTTTCTCGGAGAAGTAGGTCGGCGAATGGCCGCTAAGGTAGGAGAAAAGATCGCGCCGCAAGTCGCCCGTCACGATGACGAACGTGTGCGCACCCACCCAGCCGCCGACGCGCCAGAGCATGTTGTCGGCGGCGATCAGGCCGACCAGGATCATGAAGGCAGACCAAAGCGGGCCCGGATGACCGCGTCCGTGGCCGAGTACGTCGATGAGATGCTTGATCGCGTACTGCGAGGCGAGCGCGCAGCCCACGGCGGCCAGGACGCTGGCGAGCACGATGGAGTGGGCGACCGGATGACGGCGGATGTAACGCATCAGGAACGCAAGCGGGCGATGCGCGTAGCTCGCTAGCCTGGCGTTGTGCGCGTTACGCTGGGAGACAGTGAATTGTTCCAATTGGTCGTTTTTGGTCGAGTAGAGCGGTTGAGCGCGATGCGTCGCCTTGGCTGCAGGCGAGGCGCATCACGACAAGAGAGCGATGGCATGCAGCACCGATAGGGTGAATTGTAGCCAGTGTAGCGAGCCATATCGTCTCGCGTAGCGCTTTCCGTGGTCCTAAACCATCAGATACGGCGCAATTTCAGCGAATATGCGCCTCTTGCTGCGTGAGGTCGATCTTTATGCGGCGATGCTCATTTCACGAAGTGTTCACCGCTCGACCACGTACCGCGAGCGGAGGGCCTCGGCTGTCGAGCAAGCACTTCGCGGTCCTGACTCGACGAATGCGGCTCGCACGGACGAAATTTGAAATTTTTAAAGCACGTCTGCCCTAGGCTTCTTAACCCCGGGTGCCGTTAACGTAGAACACCTTTGATAAACAAGGGTTTGCAAAGTGTATCGACGATGTAACAACGTAAATAAGTTGAAATGCTGGATAGGCGGCCGCATAAAAGCGACCATACTTCGTCGGGTTTCCACTGAGTTTTTTTGACAGGTAACTGTAGGTTCCGGTCAACGGACCGCAAACCTGTGCGTTTATGGCTGGGTGCGCTGCATTTACGAGATGGAACCGAACTTGCTGTTCGTGAACATCCTCGGGGCTCGTCGGACGCCGTTAAGCCGGTGCCCGGACCGCGGTACCTGATGCAACGTTTTTGATAACAGTTTCCAAAATAGCGAAGCTCCGCGTTTTTCTTCGTGCTGCCGGCTGATTTGCCGAATACGTTCGGCGTAGCGCCGGAGCCCGAGTCGGGCGATTCGCTTGATTTAACGTCCGATGCCACGCGCATCAACTTTGCCTGACATTTTTAGGAGTTTTTCAGATGCGAATCGCTCAAATCGCGCCTCTCCACGAAGCCGTCCCGCCGAAATTCTACGGTGGCACGGAGCGCGTGGTGTCTTATCTGACTGAAGCGCTGGTTGATGCCGGTCACGACGTCACGCTGTTCGCGAGCGGTGATTCGCAAACGTCGGCCAAGCTCGAAGCGTTCTGGCCGCAGGCCCTGCGCCTCGACCCGACCATCCGCGACACGATGGCGCCGCACATGCTTTTGCTGGAAGAAGTGCGTCGCCGCGCCGACGAGTTCGACGTGCTGCACTTTCATATCGACTATTACCCGTTTTCGCTGTTTTCGCGCCAGCCGGTGCCGTTCCTGACGACCATGCACGGCCGTCTCGACTTGCCGGAACTGCAGCCGATCTTCAGCACGTTCAATGAAGCGCCGGTCGTGTCGATTTCCGATAACCAGCGTCATCCGCTGCCGCAAGCCAACTGGCTCGGGACCGTTTATCACGGCCTGCCGGAAAACCTGCTCACGCCGATCCCGAACGTCGAACCGGGTTACCTCGCGTTCCTCGGCCGGATTTCGCCGGAAAAACGTGTCGACCGGGCGATCCGTATCGCGGGCGCAGCGGGCATGAAGATCAAGATCGCGGCAAAAATCGACAACGCCGATCGCGCGTATTACGAAGAGCACATCAAGCCGCTGTTCGCGCTGCCGCATGTTGAATACATCGGCGAAATCAGCGAATCGCAGAAGACCGAATTCCTTGGCAACGCGCACGCGCTGCTGTTCCCGATCGATTGGCCAGAGCCCTTCGGTCTCGTGATGATCGAAGCGATGGCTTGCGGAACACCGGTTATTGCGTTCAATCGCGGCTCGGTGCCGGAAGTGATCGAAAACGGCGTGTCGGGCTTTGTCGTGGAAGACGAAATCAGTGCGATCGCCGCGGTGAAGCGCCTCGACACATTGTCGCGCGCCAAGGTGCGCCAGGCGTTTGAAACGCGTTTTTCGTCGAAGGTCATGGCGGCGCGCTATGTTCACACGTATGAAGAGCTGCTTCGTTCGAAGCGCCGTACGGTGCTGCGCGAAGTGAACGCTGGCTAAGCTCACCCGAACAGGCGGTCTGTAACGCCAGCGCACGTTCAAGCGCTACCCAACAACGCCCCGTGCGCCGTCAGGCCACGGGGCGTTGTTTTGGCGCAGCAGCAACGCGGTGCTGAGGGCGTTAT
>NZ_JBAUSA010000932.1:0-2078 GCF_049581465.1 Caballeronia sp.
GTTCTTGATTGCGAACACGATCGGGTCGTCATGCATCTGGCCGCGAAAGGCCAGCATCCACATGCGGCTGATCCAGTACAGCAGCAAGCCGAACAGGAACCAGAGCGCTTGCGGGTGGCGATAGAGCGCGTGAACGTCGGAGGAATTCAGATAGAGAGCGAGCACCAGCACCGCGACGTAGCCAGAAGCGATGCCAAACGATTGCAAAATGCCCAGGTCTTGCGTGACGTAGCCGCGCCCGGCAGCCGAGGCCTTGCCGTCTCGCAAAAGCGCATCCAGCTCCGTGCAGCGCTTGACCATGGCGAGGCTCAGGAAAATCAGGATCGAGAACATCACCAGCCAATCCGAGAGCCGGATATTCCCCGCCGCACCGCCCGCCATGATGCGCGTGGTGTAAAGGGCAGCCAGTGTAAACACATCGACCAGCATCATCCGTTTGAGCGCGAACGAATACGCGATGGTGGTCACGAAATAGCCGGCGAGCACTAACTGGAATAGAGGCGGCAGCAGGAAGGCGAGGCCCGCGGCGGCAGCCAGAAGCGCAACCGCAAGCAACATGCCGAACGTGAGCGGCAACTGGCCCGACGCGAACGGCCGATTGCGCTTGCTCGCGTGACGCCGGTCGGCGTCAAGGTCCATCATGTCGTTGAGCAGGTACACCGACGAAGCACAAAAGCTGAACGAGAAAAACGCGATGCCTTCGACAATCAGCGTATTGACATTGGTGAAGCGATGGGACGCGAGCAGCGGCACGAAGATCAGCAGGTTCTTCACCCATTGATAAACGCGCATTTCCTTGAGCACGAGCCGGAACAACGAGCGCTCGTGCTCAAAGAAGACGGTCGTCTTGTTCACCTTCTGCGCGGCCGCCTCCATGTTCTTGCTTCCGACGACGATCGCCTTGCGTGCCTGCTTCCATACAGGCACATCGGCACGGGCGTTACCGCAGTAGTCGAAGCCCTGTACGCCGAACTCCGCCGACAAGGCTCCCGCCTTGGTTGAGCCTGAGAGATTGCGCAACTCATTGCTTGCCATCACGCCTTTGAAAAAACCGAAATGCGAGGCGATTTGTTCGGCGAATCGTTGATCGCCTGCGGTGCATAGATAGAGATCGCGGCCGCTCGACTGTTCCTTCTTCAGGAAATCAACGAAGCGGGCGTTATAGGGCAGCAATGACACATCGATGGCGACGCGTGCCGCAACCTGGGCCTTCAGGTATCCCTTGCCACGCATTAGCCATGCGATGCAATAAAGTACAAAGAGCGGGTTTTGTTTAATTAAAACCAGCAACGACTCGATGAGCAGATCGGTGTGGGTTAGCGTGCCATCCAGATCAACGCAAAGAGGAACGCTTGCAGCAGCCATGGGTAGCCTCGAGCAGTTATCGTGATGTTTGCGCCTCGCGTCCGGGCGGGGATTCGCCTGCTTGATGCTGCCTGACATTAGTACAACACGTCGGGGCGGATCATCTGTGCGGCAGCGCACTTTGTTCGGGGAGATGGCCTTCGTGCGTGTGCGTGGGTCCAGCGTTGCGCTGACGCGTCAACATACGACGCAGGGGCGCTCTAAGCGGGACGATCACCTTTTCCTGGAACAGGACGGATGCAAGCAGGGTCAGGATGAGATAGAGCGGATAGTATGAAAACTGCCGGGGCACCGCGTTGACCGCCTGCGCGCATACATGCAGTCGATGAACGCAGGACAACAGCGGATAGGGGATTGTCAGCGCCTTTTGCGCTTTGATGAATAGTATGAAAAGCGGCCATTGAATGGCGAATACCGACAATGACGCATTTCCCAGCCGGCTGGACCACTTGACCGTTCGCGGAGACGCTTCCCGCAGTACGCTCGCGCAGATAAGAATCAACGCGATCTGAGTAGGCAACATCGCACCGTTGTGAAGCGGGACTCGCCAGGAGATCGGACCGTTCGTGTACGCATAAGTCGCGCCCGCGAAAATTACCGCAAGCGTCCCTATTGCGACGAGCCGGTAGCGCGCGATGAAATGGACGATCCTTTCGTCATGTTCGGCAAAAATTCCATAAGCGAGAACGCCGGCGAGAAATTCCGGAAGCCGT
>NZ_JBAUSA010000933.1:0-1619 GCF_049581465.1 Caballeronia sp.
CACCCCAGACCGTGAGCATATCGGCCCCGACATCGAAGGCCGCCAGCAGTCCCCGCGTCTCCAGGGGAACACCGGTATGGCGTTGAATCTTGAAGTCTCCACGGATGCGGACCGGCGCCTCGGCCATCGCCGTTTCAGGATCGCCGACACGCATGACAATCCGTTCGGCAACGTTGCTTCCCAATGATGGATGGATGAGAGCAACATTCGCCGCGCGACCCTGGTCGACATCGGCAATGATCGGCAGCCCCTCTAAGTCGGCCTCGATAAGCTCCAGCGCATCTTCGGCAATATAGCGGCTGGTGGCGATAACCAGCGCCAACGGTTCGCCGACATAGCGTACGCAATCGGTCGCAATCGGCGTTTGGAAGCAGCCGCGCAAACCCTCCCGTGGCGCCAAACGCATCGGAATGCGTTTCATCTCGCCAAAATCCTCGGCACAAAAGACCCCCAATACACCGGGGAGCGACCGGGCCACGTCGGTCCTGATCTCGCGGATACGCGCATGCGCCTGCGGGCTTCGCAGGACCGCCGCATAGACCATATTGGGCAGGTGCACGTCACCGACGTATTTTCCGGTGCCCGATAAGAACCGGCGGTCCTCTTTTCGCAGTCGGGATTTGCCGATGTACTTATAGGGGCTCATTGGCCACCCCTGGCGTCGGCAAGCGCCTGTGCAGCAGCGCCGACGGCGCGAACGATATTCTTGTAACCGGTGCAGCGGCACAGGGTTCCCGATAGTGCGACTCGGATTTCCGCGTCGCTGGGATTTGGTTGTTCGGCCAGGAAGGCTGCCATGCTCATCAGAACGCCGGGAGTACAAAAGCCACACTGCAGCGCGTGAAATTGGTGAAATGCGTTTTGGAGCGCGTGCAGTTCGGGCTGATCCGCGACGGCTTCCACCGTTGCAAGTGCCGTGCCATCGGCTTGAACCGCGAACAACAGACACGAGCGAACCGCTTCTCCGTTCATCGAAATGGTGCAGGCGCCGCAGATGCCGTGTTCGCATCCAACGTGAGTGCCCGTGAATCCAAGATCGTCCCGGAGGAAGTCGACCAGCAGCTTTCGCGGCTCTACCTCGCCTTCGACGGGCTTGCCGTTGACGTGCATACGAATGACGCGCCGACTCATTGGACACCTCCAGATGACACGCGAAGTGAGGCTCGAGCGCGTTCGACTGCCGTGGTCAGCGCGCGGGCCGTCAGGACTTGCGCGGCGTTGATGCGGTAGGCGACGGATGCATGGAGGTCCGATTGCGGCTTCACGTTCTTTGCGACCAGACGCGCAGCCTCGGCAATCGATTGTTCTGTCAATTTGCCGCCCCGCAGCGACTCAACGGCTTCGTCCGCCTGAAACGGCACGTCATCGACGCCGGTAAGGACGATCCGGGCCGAGTTGCATCCCCCGTCGCTTTGGAGAGTGACGGTGACCGCCACGCCGACGAGCGCGAAATCGCCATGACGACGGCTGACCTCCATAAATGCGGATCCGGAGCAGGGCGATTGCATGGGCAGTCGTATCTGCGTGACCAATTCATCGGGCTCGAGACAGGTCGTCAGATAGCCAGTGAAGAAGTCGGCAGCGGCAACGACGCGGTGTCCTCTCAGACTGGTGAGGAC
>NZ_JBAUSA010000934.1:0-2677 GCF_049581465.1 Caballeronia sp.
GCAAGCCTGCAGTGGACTTGACGTTGTTCAAGCGGCGCAATTTCTGCTTTGGTGTTCTTGCAACTTGCCTGGGATACGCGTTGATGTTTTCCAACAATGTCTTGCTGCCACTCTGGCTGCAGACACAGATGGGATATACCGCAACGTGGGCCGGGTGCGTTGCGGCTCCGAGCGGTCTGGTAGCAGTATTGATGACGACGCCGGTCGGGCGGCTGAAGATGGATCCGCGCTGGATGGCAACAGGCTCCTTCGTAGCGTACTCAGCAGGCTTCTTCTTGCGTTCTCAGTACACTCCAGACGCCCCTTTCTGGACGCTCGCCATGCCCCTGTTCCTGCAAGGCTTTGCCCTGAGTATGTTCTTTGTGCCGCTTTTGCATATCATGCTCGACGGAATGCCGCCTGAGCGCGTCCCGTCTGCGACCGGGATTTCGAACTTTGCCCGCATCACGTCCGGGGGATTTGCCGCATCGCTCATTACGACGTTCTGGGATCGACGCGAGGCGTTGCACCAGAGCAGGCTGGTCGAATCAGGCACGATCTTCTCGCCTATCTATCGTCAAGCCACCGAGCAACTTCAGGCCCAGGGCATGAATCCCTTGCAGGCGGCCGGAACTATCATGCGACAGACGGTCACTCAGGCCTACATGTTGTCGTCGCTTGACATCTTCTACGCCAGCGGGTGGCTGGCGATGGCGATGGTGCTGGTGGTCTGGATCACCCGCAGGCCGGCGCCGGCGAAGCACGTCGCGGCAGCAGATTAGTACCGCTCACGACCCGTGCGCGCGGAGATTGACGCAGGGGTCAACCGGTGTTTTCTCGATCGCCGTGGCTGCTTGTCTCGACAACGCGTTCCATGGAGTCATGGAGTTTAGTAAGGAGGCGGATCAATTGCTCCGCCTCCTGCTTTTTGAAGTCGGCAAGGATCTCATTCCAGCTGGCGACCATGACCGGGACCCTTTCAGCATGCTTGGCCTCCCCGGATTTCGTGAGCACCAGACGGACCACGCGTCGATCGGGAGAACTAAGGTCACGCTTTATGTAGCCGATCTCTTCGAGACTATCGATCAGTCGAGTCGTGGCGCCCGTCGCAATGCCGACCGACCGGGCCAGCTCTCCTGCGGTCGTGGCCACGCCGTCACGGATCAGCTTTAAAGCGGTCCACTGGATGACTGTCAACTGTGCGTCGTCGAAGAGCGAATCAACGCGTGTTACCAGCAATTTGTGAATCCGGCGCAAAAGCCGCCCGGGCGAGCGTTCGCCGGTTAGATCTTCGGTTGTCAGTATCGCCATGTCAGAATCCCGTATTGCCAGGTTGTTGAAGATACTCTATCAGAAGAAATTGTTTACGGATTGTCTTCATTTGAAGATAGTATGGTTGTATCGAACCCAATGAAGGGTCACGTAGGCTACAACACACGATGGACAAGATTTCTGGAATGAAGGTGTACGTGAAGGTGGTTGAATCGACTAGCTTCACCGGGGCCGCCGAAGTACTGCATGCGTCGACCGCCTATGTGTCCCGCATGATCCAGGCCCTCGAGTTGGACCTGGGCGTGAAGCTCATAAACCGGACAACCAGGCGTTGCAAACCGACAGATGCAGGCCTTCGCTACTACAAACGTTGCATTGCACTTCTGCGGGATCTGGAGGAAATGGACGCCGACGCTCAGGCTTCCAAGGGAAGCAATAGTGGAATAGTCCGCGTGAGCATGCCCTCGCTGGTCGCGAAGCCGATCGTGATCCCGGAACTACCGAAATTCCTGGCCAACAATCCCGACATTCAACTAGACATTAGCATTGCTGATCAACACCCCGATCTGATCGAAGAAGGGTTTGACTGCGCCGTGCAAGTGGGACCGATAATCGACCTTGGACTCGTCGCGAAGACCGTAGGGACTTATAAGATCCTGACCTACGCGTCGCCGGACTACATCCAGGCCTATGGCGAGCCCTTCACCCTGGATGACCTCAGCGATCACATCGGCGTGAGTTACGTCATGAAGTCAGGGCGTGTCAGAGGTTGGGAGTTTCTCGAAAAAAACGAGTTTCGTACTGTTCAACTGAAGAGCGCGATCCTGGTGAACGACGCAGATAGCTACGTGGCATGCGGGCTAGCGGGCCTCGGACTGATACAGGGGGGCACCTTCGTACTCGATGCCCACGTGCGATCCGGGCGGCTGATTAGGGTCCTGCGAGACTATCCGTCCAATCCGCGCCCTGTGTCCGTTGTGTATATGCCCAATCGAACCCGGCCAAGGCGAGTCGACATTTTTATCGACTGGTTAATAGATTTGTATTCGACTCAGTTGACCGAGCAAAGCTGAGCCGCCCATATGTTCCTTGATATGGGCTGTCCGCCTTGCACCATCATGGAGAAGGCAATTCCGGAGAAGAAAACGCGACTAACAGTCTGACGCGCCCGCGTCATCAACAAGAACCGCTGCCCCGCTTCTGCGGGGCTCTTACAATGCTTTCAAAGCGGCTCGTGGATGAAACGCGAGGCAAGCCTTCTATTGCCGGATCATGTCAGCAGGCTTTCAGCTGGCACGTAGCTGTAACCCAGGTTGCGTGCGACAGCTTTATAGGTGACCTGGCCCTCGCATACATTCAACCCGGCGCGCAGATGCGGATCTTCGGCCAGCGCGCGCCTCCATCCTTTATCCGCGATCGCTATAGC
>NZ_JBAUSA010000935.1:0-3923 GCF_049581465.1 Caballeronia sp.
GGGGCTAACAGTAATAAGCAAGAAAATACTACTTATGCCAGCCGCTGCGGCGAGCAGGAGGACTCCACCTTCGCCTCACACTCGCCGCTAGCAGAACCGCTCAAACCCTACCCCCACACTCGCCGCAAACAGAACCCCCAAAAACGGAGCCGCCCCTGGCGACTAATACCCGTATTGCATGCTCGCCGCGACATTACCCTTGTCGTAAAACCGATCCGACACCTTCACCCACGGCGGGATCGTTTCCCCCTTCGCGAATTTCTGCGCCACATCGCAAGCCAGCGGCCCAAAGAACGGGCTCGATTGCACGCTCGCGCCAAGTTCGCCAGCGGCAATCGCGTCCATGCCGCCCTTCGTACCGTCGATGGTCACAATCGTAATGTCCTTGCCCGGTTGCTTGCCAGCCGCCTTGATCGCCGCAATCGCGCCCAGCGCCATTTCATCGTTATGCGCATACACAGCCGTCACGTCAGGATGCGCCTGCAACAATGTTTCCATCACCTGGCGGCCCTTGTCGCGGGCAAAATCGCCACTCTGCGACGCAATAATCGACATGCCCGGATTCTTGGCGATCACATCGTCGAATCCCTTCTTGCGGTCGTTAGCAGCGGACGCGCCAGTCGATCCCTCCAGTTCGATGATCTTCGCCTTCCCACCCGTCGCCTTGACCAGCCAGTCGGCGGCACGCTGCCCCTGATTGATGAAATCCGAACCAATGAACGTAATGTAGTCGGTGCCCGCCTTAGCCACGGACTGATCGACGTCGCGATCGACAAGAATCACCGGAATGCCAGCCTTCTTCGCTTGCAACACGACCGGCGCAAGCGGCTTCTCTTCACGCGGCGGGAACACAATCAGGTCGACATGCTGCGCAATCATGCTTTGAATATCGGCGACTTGTTTCGACGCTGAACTGTTCGCGTCGGTCAAAACCAGTTGCCATCCACACTTCGCTGCCACATCCTTGAAGCTCTTCGTTTCGGCAAGGCGCCACGGATTGTTGCTCTCAGTCTGCGCAAATCCCACGCGCAATGGCTTCTTGACCGCAAGCTTCGGCAGGGGACTGTCGTCGGCGTGCGCGACGCCAAAGGCGGCCGCCAATGACAAAGCAAGCATCGACGCGGTAAGCACGCGGAACGGGGTCTTGCGTGTTGTGACGTTTTCAAGCGACAGCATGTCGTCCTCCGGTATGGATGGTTCTACTTTTTTTGTTGATGATTAGGGATACTACCTACTTCGTGTCGAAAATCGCCAAGCGGGTCTTCGTCAACCATCTCAAAAATTCGACATGTGCTGATTATTCCACCGCATTTTATTACTAGTCAATCACTAATATTATTAATTACGGGTTGTTCAGCCAGAGTAATTACCCTTACTGACGCGCGTTCGACCAGCGGCCCGTCGAGCTTCACGATACGTCGGCGCACCGGTGCGCCGGCGGCACGGTTGTGTTCTTCCTGCAAGAGCGTTTCGACCGCCCATCGCCCGAGTTCGTAGTTCGGCAACACAACCGTGGAGAGTGGCGGATGCGTGTGGCGCGCTATTTCCTGATCGTCGTAACCGAGGACCGATACGTCTTCCGGCACGCGCAAGCCAAGCTGCTTCAACGCTTCGATAGCACCCAGCGCCATCAGGTCATTGCCGCAGAAAATGGCGGTCGGCGGATTGGGTTCGCGCATCAGTGAAAGCGTTTGTTCAAAGCCCGAGCCGGAGCTCCAGTCGCCTTCGCGCACGAGTTCCGCGGCGTAGGGCAGGTCGGCAGTAGAAAGCGCCATCCGGTATCCCTTTAGCCGGTCACGCGCTGCGTCTTGCCACGGCTCGCCATTCACATAACCAATGCGCCTATGCCCCGCATGCAGCAAATAGTCCGTCGCGGTGTGGCCGCCGTTCACTTCGGCCGGCACGACGGAGGAGAACTCAGAGTCATGCGCGTAGCAGTTCAGCAGAACCGTCGGCACTTTGGACAGCGCGGCGGGGGGCGTGACTTTGCGCGTGTACACGGTCGCGTAGATCACGCCGAGCACGTTCGGATTCGACAGCGTCGCCGCGAGCACCTGTTGTTCGATCTCGGCGTTACCGTGGGTGGAGTAGACAGCCAGCATCCGGCCATTTGCGAAGGCCGTGTCGCGCGCGCCGTCGATGCTCACCACCGGGTGCGGACTCGTGGAGATCTCGTCCGCCAGATACACGATCAAGTTCTTTTCTTCCGCCGGGGCCAAGGTGTCGAGCGGCTCGCGCGCCGTCATCCGGTAGCCGAGATCCTGCGCCGCCTTCAGCACCTTGTTGCGAGTGGCATCGGAGAATTTCGCGCCAGTCGCGTTGTTCAGCACAAGCGAAACCGTGGATTGCGATACGCCGGTGAGCTTGGCGATATCGGTCATCGTCGGACGGCGTTGTGTGGATTTTGTCATTTTGCGTACGCGCCTCAAGGTCCCGCCGACGTTACCACTAATATTTATCGCGAACAACACTCCAAAACCATTGCTCAGTAACGCTTGCCGCCCTATTTTAACGTCTAAGTATTATTGCTAATAATATTGACTACCGGCTATTGCGCGTGCGATTCTCGGGGCGCGTGCGGGGCCGCTGAGCCGAAAAGTATCCCTGCGCGCCGCCCGCGCCGGATGGCGAGATGTCAAATAAAGGAGAAGGATGATGGCCCGCCATGACGAGCGTACGCACCTGCGCTATAGCTCACAAGTCGACCAGATGCCGCGTAGTGTTGATGAAAGCTATCGGCGGTTCGCATATTGAGCGCCGCTAGCGGGAATGGCGCGGACGAGAGCCGTACGGCCTCGCCAAAGGACGATGCCTTTCGCGGTTCGCTGAACGATGCCGCGCTGATCGAACTGCGCGTGGGACGGCGGCGTGCACTGATTGCGCCGCACGTGGGCGGCGCAATCGCGGCGTTTTACGATTTGGGGAAAGAGGGTGATGCGCTGCACTGGCTTCGTCCTGCGACCGCCGGCGCGCTCGCGGCGGTGAATCCGCTCGCGATGGGCAGCTTTCCGTTGCTGCCGTATTGCAACCGGCTCCGCGATGCGCGTTTCGCGTTCGATGGCCAGCTCGTCGATCTATCGGGCGACGGGAATGCGTTCGATCACGCTTTGCATGGCCATGCGTGGCGGCGCGCGTGGCGCGTTGGCGCTCAAGCGCCGAATGCTGTCGAGTTGCATCTGCTCCACGAGCCTGGCGACGAAGCTGCGCACCACTGGCCGTATAAGTACGAGGCGATGCAGCGTTTTGAGCTGAACGGGGAGGGCTTGTCCGTCACGATATCGATACGCAATCTGGCCGATCGGCCCATGCCGTTTGGCATAGGTCACCATCCTTACTATCCGCGCACGCCGGCGACGCGCATTCGGGCCAAGGTCCGCGCGATGTGGCATGCGACGCCCGATCTTCTGCCGACACATCTTGGCCCTCACCCCGTTGTCGATGCGCTTGCTGCGCCTGACGGCATGTCGGCGGACGCGTTCGATCTCGACAGTAATTTCGCGGGCTGGTCGCGCACGGCGAGCATTGACTGGCCGGATGAGGGCCGCAGCGTGACCCTTTTTGCCGACGCGCCTTTTGACCACATGGTGTTATATGCACCGGCTGCGCATCCGGATTTGCTGTGCGTGGAGCCGGTGAGCAACACCGTCGATTTTTTGAACCTCGATGCAGCGCGCGAGGATGTGGGTGGTGGGGTTTTGATGCCAGGAGAAGGTGTTGAGGCGCGATTTGGATGGGTGACGGGCCCTTGCTAGGGCGCGGTTAGGGTCAGGAGGGGGCGCTGTTCGCGACGAGTGTGGGGCTAGGGCTTGGGCGGTGCTGCTCGCGGCGAGTGTGGGGAGAGCGTTGAGTCCTTCTGCTCGCGTGGTCGTTCTGCTTAAGTCGGATTTTCTTGCTTATTTCTGTTAGCCCCTATCCGGGGCGGG
>NZ_JBAUSA010000936.1:0-6201 GCF_049581465.1 Caballeronia sp.
ATGCGTCCGTCAGCGCCATGGTTTCAAGCTCCACGGTGAGCGGATTTCCGGCGTACGCCAGCCAGGATAGGCGGGGCAGGGAAGTGAGCCACGCAGGCAGTTCGGTTAGCTGATTCGCCGAGAGACGTATCAATTCGAGGCGGGAACACGCAGCCAACTCCGTTGGCAATTCCCTCAAGCGGTTGCCGGCTAGCATCAGCTTTTGCAGTTGGGCGCAGTTTCCGATCTCGGATGGAAGTGACTCGACCTGATTGTCGGTCAGGATCAGCCAACGCAATTTGGTGGGTAGTGACTTTCCCGAAACCTTGCGTATGCGGTTTGCCTTGAAGCCAACCATTCTCAATTGCGGGCAACGCCCAAGGACCCCTGGTAGCTCGGTGAACTGGTTGTCTGAGCAGAAGATCGTGTGCAGCTTGTTCAATCGCGGCAGATCGTCGGGCAGCGACGACAGGGCATTGCGCGAGAGGTCGAGGATTTCCAGCGTGTCGGCCAGGTCGAAAATCTCGCGCGGAAATTCGGTCAGACCGCAGGCTAGTTTCAATAGCTGAGTACCGGCCAGTTGTCCGGCACGCAGTTGTTCGAGTTCGGTAATCACAGTAGTGGAGACATCCGGGCTAAGCAACATGTTGACCGTATTCATGCGGGCTGATTTTACTGAGAATCATCTCCCGTAAGCGCTTCCCCCTACAGCGTGATGACCCCGCGTCCGACTTCGATGACCCGGCCACCGACGCGGATCTCGCCATTCGCGTCGACAGCAAGCCGCAGTAGACAAGGCCTGTCGACCGCTTCGCCCTGCTCGATGTTATATACCGCTGGCAAGCCTCGGTCGTGCGCAAGCAACCAACCGCCCAGATTGGCGCAGGCGGAGCCCGTACCCGGGTCCTCGGTAAAACCGCCGCCTTGCTTCGCAAAGAAATAGCGCGACAGGACACGACCAGACTGGACCGGATCGAAGGCGAACACATAGGCGCCCTTGCGGCCGACGCTACTCTGTGGCCAGGCATCCAGACGCGCACTGTCGGGGCGTGCACGTCGCACGGCGTCCACGCTCTTGAGCGCTACCAGCAGTTGGTCCGCGCCGGTATCGACCCAAATCGGCGACGATAGCAATTCATCTTCACGCAGGCCCAGCAGCGATGCCATTTCGGCGTCCGGCAAATCCACCGGCGCTGTTTTTGGCTTGCCGGAACCCGGTGCAGTGAAGGTCCACACATCGCCCTGCGCACTGACTGGCACGACGCCCGCCTTGAATTCGAGCGTGAGGTTGTCGCCCGTGCGCGCAATTTCTCGCACAACATGGGCCGTGCCGAGCGTGGGATGGCCGGCGAAGCGCATCTCGTAGCCCGGCGTGAAGATACGTACCTTCGCGCTGGCACCCTCGGCCGGAAAGATAAATGTCGTTTCCGACAAGTTGAACTGCAAGGCGAGCGCTTGCATGGTTGTGTCATCCATCCCGCGTGCGTCTTCGAACACGCAAAGTGGATTTCCGCCGAAGGTCGATTCGGCGAACACGTTGAGCAAGCGGAAAGGGTAGGTGGCCATAAGTCGCTGATAAGTCGCCGGTGAAATAACGCGGGATAAGGTTCGCAATCCGCCCCGCCGCCGGGCGGATTATTGCGAGCTCACAACATCTGCTCACTGCGGACCATTCTGCCCGTCCGCTCGGCGAACTTAACAGATACAGTTGCATTCTCTGTAAAATTAGTACGCGCACCCGCAAAGTCAACATGCCGTCCGTTCCGGATAAATGGCATAGCGGAATTACATATTCACAACCCGTTCGGGGGCAGCGTCACGGCGCGATTTATCATGAATACGCACCCTCAATGCCGGCGCGTGCGGCCGGCACATCCGATAGACCTGGGAAGCCGGTCGGCCCGGCATGATCGATGACCTTTCCCTCACTGCGCGACTGGTTGTTTTCGCTCAAGACGTTTATCGCCGCGATGCTGGCGCTCTACATCGCGTTTTATTTCGAACTGCCTCGACCTTACTGGGCGATGGCGTCCGTCTATATAGTCTCCAATCCGTTCGTAGGGGCGACGCGATCAAAGGCGCTGTATCGCGTTCTGGGAACGGCTCTGGGCGCAGTTGCCGCCGTCGTGCTCGTGCCACCGTTTGCGGAAACGCCCTACTTGTTGAGCGGCCTTATTGCCCTGTGGACGGGCGTGTTTGTCTACCTCTCCATTTCAACGCGGGCGGCCAGGAGCTATGTTTTCCTGCTCGCCAGTTACAGCTTGTCGGTGATTGCCCTTCCTACCGTATCCGATCCTTCTAGCGTCTTCGATATCGCGGTTTCGCGATTTGAAGAAATTACGCTCGGCATCGTGTGCGCAAGCGTCGTGGGAAGTGTTCTGTTCCCTAACCGCCTGGCGCCGACGCTTATCGAGCGAACGGACGCCTGGTTCCGCGATGCCATTCTCTACGCGAGCGAGATCCTGTCGGGCCGTACTGCTGGAGAACGCGTTACCGTGAGCCGTCAACGGATGGCAACGAGCGTCCGGGGACTCGAGCTCTTGCTGAGCCAGCTAGCCTACGATCACGTGAGCCCAAGGATCCTGGGGCGCGCTCGGGAACTGCACGGCCGGATGCAATTGATGCTGCCCGTGGCATCCGCCCTCGCGGACACGCTTGCCGCATGCCTTAGCATTAACTTGCCCGTCAGAGCCAACCTGGAAAGCCTGCTTCTAGATGTTGAGCGATGGATGAACGAGTCCTTGCGCCAGGATCCGGAAAACGAGGCACCAAGCCTGCGGATGCGCATAGCGCAATTGGAGCCGTCCGAAAGTGAATTGACGAGGTGGGAGGGCGCGCTATTGGCGAACGCACTATGGCGTCTCAGGCAGCTTGTCGATCTATGGGTGGATTGTCGTGTACTGCGAACGATCATTGTTGAGGAAACGGGCAGTTGGCGGCCGCGCTTTCGCCATTGGCGAATCGGCGCGTCGCAACCCTTTCTTGATCAAGGCCTGGCGGTGTTTTCGGCTGGTTCGACTGCGGCAGTTATCTTCGTGTTCGCGTGCGTGTGGATAGCGTCAGGCTGGCAAGACGGCGCCGCGGCCGTCTCGTTTGGCGCGATCGGATGCTGCTTTTTCGCGGCAGCCGATGAGCCCTTGCCCATGATGAAATTATTCCTTATGTGCAGCAGCGTGGGGGTCGCGATTTCCGGTATCTATCTGTTCGCGATCTTGCCGAACGTCAATGATTTTCCGATGCTCGTACTCTTTTTCGGGCTAGGGTTCATCCCGCTCGGATTGCTGATGCCTCGGCCCCGCTGGCAGTTGGCGGCCACGCTGGTTGCGTTGACCACAGCCACGTTTCTTGGGATCGACAGTGTCTACGATTCCAATTTCCTGACGTTTCTCAACTCTAATAGCGCCGGTCTTGCGGGTGTCGTGTTCGTTTCGCTAATGACGGGCGTGGTACGGCCCTTTGGCAGCAGCGTGGCCGCGGCCCGGCTAACCCGGTCGAACTGGAGGGACGTGATCCTGAGTGCGTCGTCGCAGTCCTACGCAAATCAACGAGAGCTGACCGCGCGCATGCTCGACCGAATCGTGCAACTGATTCCGCGCGTGGCGCCGACTAGCGACCATAAACATCCCTCAACCGAAAGCATTCGCGATATGCGGATCGCGCTTAATTCGTCAGATCTGCTGCGGCTCTCGGGCAAGCTGTCCGGCGAGTTGCCCATCGCGTTTAATCGTGTGCTCGATGGTATAAAGCGGCACTTTGAGACGTGCGTCGCCAATAATGAAAGAGAGGCTGGACCGGCGGATCTGGCTTACGACATCGACACTGCGATCGCCCACCTTACGAGCACCTTTCTCGCGCATGAAGAGGGAAGCGGCAAGCAACGACGAGACGCGCTCCACGCGCTTGTCGGGATAAAGCTGTCGCTGTTTCCTGGTCCGTCCCCTGGCGCGAGACCCGGCTCGTTGCCCGGCCCGCTTGGCCGGTCCGCGCCGGCCAACCCCGAATAACACGATGCCAAAGTCCGCGTTCAATTCCCGGACAGATGCTGGCTTACGAAATCCGCAAACTTGTTTTGGGTCGTGGTCATTTTCTTGAAGCACTCGTCGTACGCGGATCCTCTGGACTGTTCCGGATCGTACATGCCGCGACACTGCCCGAAGAGAGCAATCGTTGCGCCACTGCCTTTCGGCACGCGTGTCGCCGAATAACTCACACGGCCATTGCGGGTGGGCAAGTCGGTGTCTATGGCGAGCGCATCGGTGCGGATTACGTCGGTATCGGAGTGCTGCTGCACATAGGTCGCCGTCAACTTCCAGACCTTGTCGCATTGCGACTGGTCGCGGCACTCGATCGTGGCATTGCGCTGGGCGGAATCCAGCGATTCTCGATCGTGTCCAAAACTGCGGTCGAGGTCGGCTTGCGTTTCGGCAGACCCGCAACCGGCGAGCACAAGCAAAGCGAGCATGGCGGGGAGGATTTTCTTCACTGACTGGGTTCCCAAAATGAGTTCACACGGATTATAGAAGCACGGCTGAGTGCGACTCATCTTTGGCTCAAGCGATGCATCCCCGTTGCCCTTTTCCGTGGTGACGAAATATCGCGTCAAAGCTCCGTTTTGGTCTGCACCGACGGATGCAGGTCCAGCGTGGCGAGAGCCTCGTGCAGTGTTTCGAAAACATGCGTATCGCCGATCACCTCCGTAATGCCATGCCGGTCCATGTCGGCGCGCAGGTAGCGGTTGACTCGCGCGAACACGACTTCAATATTACGTTGTTGCAGATTCTTGCAAAGGTCTCCTACGGACCTGGCTGCCGAATAGTCCAGGTCGGTGATGGCAGCGGCATCGACCACGAACCAGCGCACCGGGGTCGGCGCACGGTCGAGGAGCAGGCGCACGTCGTCGACGAAGAAATGGTCGTTCGCGAAAAACAGGTCCGCTCCGAAACGGTAGACGATCAAACCCGGTTCGGTCTGCGTGCCGGGAGCCGCCGGCACCGGCAGCCAGCGCTTGTCCGGGCCGGGCACCAGCATCATCGTATGGGGGTGGTAGCTATGGCGCACGTGGCGAAGCAGCGACAACGCGACCGCGAGAAGTATCCCGTCTTCGACGCCGATCAGCACCACAGCACCTGCCGTGACGAGCGCCAGGATGAATTCACCCGGACTCTCGCGCTGAATGCCGCGCAGGCTTTTCACGTTGATCAGCCCGATTGCAATGGTGAACACGATGGCAGCCAGCACGCAGTGCGGAAGATACTGCAGCGCTCCACTCAAGAACAGCAGCACCGCGACGACGACGCCCGCAAAGACAAGCTGCGCGAACTGGCTGCGTGAACCTGCAAGGTCGGCCATAGCGGTCTGGGTCGGACTGCCATTGACGACGAACGTCCCGGTCATCGCGGCCGCCGCGTTCGCCACCGCCAGTCCAAGAATGTCGGCATCGCCATCGACTCGCTCGTGGTAGCGCTCGGCGAACACGCGGCCTGCCGCCGCACTCTGCGCGATGATCATGACAAAGCACGAAGCCGCTACGGGCACAAGGTCGAGCGTCTGCCGCCAGCCGGGGAGCGAGAGCCCCAATGGCGGCAGGCCACCCGCTACGGGCCCGATGATGGCAATCCCGTGGTGGGCGAAATCGTAGGCGTAGCTCGCCGCGATTCCTCCGATTACCGCAAACATGGACACCGGGAGGCGAGGCATCAAATGTTTGAAGCCGACAATGCAAGTCACTACGATCGCCGAAATCGCGAGCGCTGGAAGGCTGACCTGGCGCAGGTGATCGAGGACCGTTCCTAGTTGCTCAAGCGAGTGGGACGACGATACGGCGAGGCCTAGCATGTCACCCAGCATCGCGATACCAACCTGCATGCCCACGCCCGCGAGAAAGCCGATCAGGACGGTGCGCGAAAGGAAATCGGCAAGAAAGCCAAGCTTGAAGACTCGCGCGATCAGGAGAAGCACTGCGGTGAGAAGAGCTACCGTCCCCGCGAGCGAAATGTACTGGGCGCTTCCGATCGGCGCCATCCCGGATAGGCGGCTTGCGAAGATCGTGGCTGTTGCAGAGTCGGCGGCCACCACCAGATGACGGGACGCGCCGAAGATCGCGAACGCCACGAGCGGCAGGACCGCGGTGTAAAGGCCGGTGACCGCCGGCATTCCTGCAATGCGCGCGTACCCCAGCACCTGCGGGATATCCATTGACGCGAGCGTGATACCGGCTAGGGC
>NZ_JBAUSA010000937.1:0-9628 GCF_049581465.1 Caballeronia sp.
GTCGACCACCTGATCGGCCAACGCAGCAATCGCCACGTCGGGGTCCCGCTCGCGCAACGCCCGCGTGGCGTGAGTCAGACGCGTGCCGAACAGGAACACCTGCAGGCGTTCGCGCGATTGCAGCAGCGCATGGCAAAAGTAGAGCACAGCTCGGGAATACGCGCTCATCGAGCCGGAAATGTCGAGGAGCAAGACGAGTGGCGGCCGGCGTTCAACCGCTTGCCGATACTTCCATGCGGTCCAGTCGCCGCCGGAACGGACGGCGCTTCGCGCACTCGCGCGCAGATCGGCATGCGTGCCGTGCGAAGCGGATTTCAGGCGACGCGTCGGCTCGGTTGCAAGGGGCAGTTTCTGCGACCGGATTTGATGGCGGAGCGTGCGCCATTCATCGGCGGAAAGGGTCTCGAAGTCGCGATGGCTCAAGCGCTCCTGAGCGCTGAACGTCAGGCGCGCGTGGACCTGTTCAGGCTGTGCCTCGTGCTGCGGTTTCGACGATAACGAATGCGCCCGCGCGGCCAGCGCATCGGCGAGACGATTGTTGCGCTTGGGCGGCGGCGCACCGCTCGTCACTTTCGGCAGCAGCAACGCGCGCAACTTGCCTTCCCAGTCGGGATCGCGCCAGAAAAGCCTGAAGGCCTGGTCGAAGAGTTCACGCTCGTCAGGGGCCTGGACGAGCAGCGCGGCAAGCGCCGCCCGCACATCGTCGCGACGGCTTATGTCGATCCAGCGCAAGGCTTCGAGGGCGTCTACGCCATGGGCCGGCGACATCGCCAGTCCCGCTGCGCGCAACAATCGGACAAAGTGCACGACGTTATGGGCAAGCGTTGCCGTTTCCATGGCGGTTCAAGCCGGTGCAATCAAACACTGCGCGATCTCGGCGGCATCCACGCGCGTGAGGTCGTCCTGATATTTCAGCAGCACGCCCAGCGTGTCCTGCACGGATTGCGGATCGAGTTCACTCACCGATAACGCCGTCAGCGCCCGGCACCAGTCAATGGTCTCCGCCACCCCCGGTGCCTTGAACAGATCGAGTGTCCTGAGCCGATGCACAAATGCCACCGCGCGCGCCTGCAATTGCGCGCTGGCCTCAGGCGCGCGGGCCGCGACGATCTGCAATTCCACATCGCGCGACGGATAGCCGATCCATTGATACAAACAACGCCGCTTGAGCGCGTCGTGAACCTCGCGCGTGCGATTCGACGTCATCACGACCAAGGGCGGAATCTCCGCGCGCACCGTTCCGTATTCGGGAATCGACACCTGGAAATCCGACAGCAATTCCAGCAGGAAGGCTTCGAACGGTTCATCGGCGCGATCGATTTCATCGATTAATAGAACCCGCCGCGCTCCGGCAGCCAAGGGATCGGGCATCAGCGCCTGCAACAACGGACGCTTGAGCAAGAACTCGCTTCTGTAGAGCGATTCATTCGATGGCGCGTCGCCCGTGGCTTCGGCCAGCCGCAGCGCCATGATCTGACGCGGGTAATCCCACTCGTAGAGCGCGCTGGCGGTGTCGAGCCCTTCATAGCATTGCAGGCGCAGCATCTGCGTGCCGAGCAACGCCGCGGCCGCCTTTGCCAGTTCCGTCTTGCCCACGCCCGGCTCGCCTTCGAGAAACAACGGCCGCTGCATTTTCAGCGCGAGAAAAAGGCCAGTCGCGAGTTCGCGACTGGCGAAGTATTGCTGTCGCGCAAGCGCGGCGAGCGTTTCATCGATCGATGCCGGCTCCATGAAGCTCCTGCCCAGAAAACCACTACAACCCTTAAAAACCGTTTGCGCGCTCCACCGCCCGGCCCGCGAGAATCGGAATCAAATGCGCGCGATACACCGCGCTCGCGTGCATGTCGTCGTTTAGGGTATCGGCGGAAAATGTCGTGCCGCGCGCCGATGCCACCGAGAACTCCTTCGACAACGCCGCCTCCAGTTCGCTCGCCCGAAACACGCACGGCGCCGCGCCCGTTATCGCCACACGCACGCCGTCCGCATGCTTCGCGACGAACACCCCGACCAGCGCAAAATGCGACGCCGGATTGCGAAACTTCTCGTACGCGGCGCGTTCTACAAGCGGAAATTCCACCGCCGTAATCAGCTCGTCCGGTTCGAGCGCCGTCTCGTACATGCCGAGGAAGAAGTCATCGGCGGCAATGCGCCTTCTATCCGTCACGATAGTCGCGTTCAACGCCAGCACGGCCGCCGGATAGCATGCAGCGGGATCGTCGTTGGCGAGCGACCCGCCGATCGTGCCGCGCTCCCGTACTTGCCGGTCGCCAATGTGCGAAGCGAGCTGAGCCAGACCCGGCAGCGCGCGTTTCACATCGGCGTTCGCGCCGACTTCCGCATGACACACCGCCCCGCCGACGGTCAGCTTGTCGCCTGTTACGGCAATCGACTTCATCGCAGCGATACGCGTGACATCCACTAGCGCCGAAGGTCGTGCCAGGCGCAAGCGCATGGTCGGCAACAGGCTTTGGCCACCCCCGAGATACTTAGCGTCCTCATGCTGCTTCAAGAATTGCACCGCCGCGTCCGATTGCTCCGGCCGCTGATAATCGAATGAATACATGTCGGAGTCCTCTTTAGCCTTGAGCGGAAGTAGCGGCGTGGATTGCGGCCCACACACGATGCGGCGTCGCGGGCATCTGCAGATCCTTCACGCCGAGCGGAGCAAGCGCGTCGATGATCGCGTTGATCACGGCGGGCGGCGCCCCAATCGCGCCCGCTTCGCCGCAGCCTTTCACGCCAAGCGGGTTGTGCACGCATGGCGTGCCTTTCGCCGTTTCCACGGTGAAATTCGGCAGATCGGACGCATGGGGCATTGCGTAATCCATGAACGAACCGGACATTAACTGGCCGCTTTCGTTGTCATAGACGGCGCGTTCGAGCATTGCCTGGCCGATACCTTGCGCAATGCCGCCGTGAACCTGCCCCTCCACGATCATCGGATTGATGATGTTGCCGAAATCGTCTACGGCGGTGAACTTCGCAATGCGGGTTTCGCCCGTGTCCTGATCCACTTCCACTTCGCACAAGTACGCGCCCGACGGATACGTGAAGTTGCTCGGATCGTAGAACGCGTTTTCGTTGAGGCCGGGTTCGAGTTTATCGAGTGGGAAGTTGTGCGGCACGTAGGCCGCGAGCGAAACCTCCGCGAACGCCTTGGTCCGATCCGTCCCGGCAACGCGGAAAATGCCGTCCTTGAACTCGATATCTTCCGCCGATGCCTCCAGCAAATGCGCCGCGATTTTCTTCGCTTTGTCCTCGATCTTGTCCAGCGCCTTCATGATCGCCGAGCCGCCGACTGCTATCGACCGCGAGCCGTACGTGCCCATCCCGAATGGAATCCGGCCAGTGTCTCCATGGACGATTTCGATGTTGTCCATCGATACCCCCAGCCGGTCCGCCACGACTTGCGCAAAGGTCGTTTCGTGACCTTGCCCGTGACTATGCGAACCGGTGAACACCGTGACAGAGCCGGTCGGATGCACGCGGATTTCCCCTGCTTCGAACAGACCCGCCCGCGCGCCCAACGCGCCGGCCAAGTTGGACGGCGCCAATCCACACGCCTCGATGTAACAGGAATAGCCAAGCCCGCGCAGCTTGCCCTTTTTCTTCGATTCTTCCTTGCGCGCCTCCAGACCTGCCACGTCGGCGAGTTGCATTGCGCGGTCGAGCAAGCCCGCGTAATCGCCCGAATCGTAGGTCAACCCGACTGGCGTGGTGTAGGGCCACGAGCGGATGAAATTGCGCCGGCGGAGTTCAGCCGGATGAATATTCATCTCGCGCGCCGCCGCTTCAACCAGCCGTTCGACCACGAACGTGGCTTCGGGACGACCGGCGCCGCGATACGCATCGACGGGAACGGTGTTCGTAAAAACCGCTTTCACTTCAGCATAGATCGCGGGCGTCGCGTACTGGCCGGCGAGCAGCGTGGCGTACAGGATGGTCGGTATTGCAGACGCGAACGTCGATAGATACGCGCCCATGTTCGCCGTCGTATGGACGCGCATGGCGAGGAACTTGCCGTCTGCGTCCAGCGCAAGTTCGGCTTTCGTCACGTGATCGCGGCCGTGGGCATCGGAGACAAACGCCTCCGAGCGCTCGCACGTCCATTTGATCGGACGCCTAACTTTCTTCGATGCCCACGTCAGCGCGACATCTTCGGCGTACAGATAGATCTTCGATCCGAAGCCGCCGCCCACATCCGGCGCGATGATCCGCAACTTCGATTCCGGGAGCGACAACACAAATGCCGCCATCAATAAGCGCTCCACATGGGGATTTTGATTGGCGACGTAGACGGTGTAGCTGTCGTCGGACTTCGAGTAGCTCGCATTCACGGCACGGGGCTCGATCGCGTTCGGAATCAGCCGCTGGTTCACTATATCCAGCGTGGTCACGTGAGCAGCTTGCGCGAAGGCGGCGTCGGTGGCGGCTTTGTCGCCGTGGCCCCAGGTGTAGCAGAGGTTGTCCGGCGCTTCATCGTGGACGAGCGGCTGGTTGCCATCGGCGGCGGTGGCCGTATCGACAACCGCCGGCAGCACGTCGTAATCCACTTCGATCAACTCGATCGCGTCCTTCGCTTCCTTTACCGATTCCGCGACGACCAGCGCGACCTGATCGCCGACGTGGCGCACTTTATCGTGCGCGAGTACGGGGTGCGGCGGCTCGTTCATCGGCTTGCCGTCGATGTTGTGGATCAGCCAGCCGCATGGCAATCCGCCTACCTTTTCACCGGCCATATCCGCACCGGTGAATATGTCGATAACGCCGGGCGCGGCTTTCGCGGCGGTTACGTCGAGGCTGCGGATTTTCGCGTGCGCGTGGGGTGAGCGCAGGAAGATGGCGTAGGTTTGTCGAGGAAGAACGACGTCGTCGGTGTACTGGCCGTTACCCGTCAGGAAGCGATAGTCTTCCTTGCGTTTGACGCCGGCGCCAATCATGTGTTGGGTCTCAGGGGCATTCATCGCGGTCTCCTGTTCAGGCGCGATTCAACATCGTCGGGAAAGTGCGTGCTTCAGCGCGTGTGTGTGTCTCGGGCGAGAACGTCAGGCGGTCGCTTTCATGGCTTGCGCGCCCTGCACCACCGCTTTCACGATGTTGTGATACCCCGTGCATCGACAAAGATTGCCGTCGAATTGCTCGCGGACATCGGCTTCGGTGAGATCGGGTTTTTGCGCGACGAGCGCGGTCGCGCTCATAACCATGCCGGGCGTGCAGAAACCGCACTGCAGGCCGTGACAATCCTTGAACGCCGCTTGCATGGGATGGAGTTCGCCGTTGTGCGCCATGCCTTCGATCGTGGTTACTGACGATCCGTCGGCTTGCACGGCCAGCATATTGCATGATTTGACGGCGCGAGAGTCGACGTGAACGGTGCACGCGCCGCACTGGGCGGTGTCGCACCCGATGTGCGTGCCCGTCAGGCCCAAGTTTTCGCGGATGAACTGGACGAGCAGGATATGAGGTTCGACAGTCGCGGTCACGGCTTTACCGTTGACCGTCAGGCTGATGCTGAGCGCCATGCTTTGTCTCCTTCGGGGATGGACCAACCGAAGCTCACACGCCACATATTTTGTTCACTTGCCTTGGCGGATCACTGCTGTGAGTGTCTGGCTGGGTTCGTGTTTTTTGTTGTAACGATGAGTAAAGCACAAAATGAAGACCATCGCCATTGGGCTAAAGCTGGGTGAAGACTGGTCAAATATCGCGAATCGTCCTCTTGAGCCTTTCCCAGAATGTCATCTGCAATTTGTCCAGTTCGTATTTCTGCTGAGGGGCGCTCGACGACGAAGCAGTCCGTGAAGCGCCGCCAATATCCGCAGGTGGCACAGCACGTCCTGCAGCGGACCCCGGAACGGGGACCGCGGGCGATGGAGGGCGCGGCGCGGAAGAAAGAGAACGGACAAACCGATGATTAGGTCCATGCGCCGTTATCGAAATGGAGGATGCCTCTTTAAAAGGAACCGACTTTCCGTTGTCATCTACAGAAAAAACATCGAACTCCACTATAGGGATGCACCACTTCGCTTTGTCACGAGAAACTTCCTTCTCGTTCTCGTCCAGGCAAAGAAATTTAAACGAGTCGGGATATTCGTCAGCACGTTTTCGCTTGGGAACGTCGTTCCACGATTCGATAAACGTGATGGTTCCGGGGTGTGGAACGTTTGCCGGCTGAAATCCTTCCAATGAAAAATCGTTTGGCATTACTGTTCCTTTTGTATGAGTCGAGCACCCAGTGGCGAGCATGATCGACGTCGCTACGGCAATAGCTAACCCGGGCATCTTCGTCATTTGGCAATTGAATCGAAGTAGTTAAACCTCGCCGGATAACGCTTCCGTCCCTCTGCCTCACACGGTGTCCCTTTGCTCGACCAATACATATTTGCCGATTCAGCAAAGTCTTCATTCGCACTCCGGCTCGCATATTGCGATGGTGTCTGTCCGTCGCTGGCAATCGCATCCACAAAACGTTGCTTCATTGCGGGATCCTTCCAGAGTGCCTCACTCACTTGATGTCCCGTCTCGTGGAGCATCGTGCTGTCGATGTATCGCTGCGGGATTTCGCCTTGTCCCTTCCACGCGGCCCACGGATAAAACGCGACACCTTGTTTCAAGCTGGCGGTCGCGGCCGATGAGAAGTCTGCTTGCCCATAATCTCGTTGCCAGATCGCGTCTTCCGGATTCGGACTCGCATTGGTCGTGATTTGACCGATATTTTCCAATTTCTGAGACGGCAACTTTTCCAGCGCCTTCGCCAACTGGCGCTCTCGGATCATCGGCAAGCCATCCACGGCCGGGCGAGTCGGTACGAAGATCGAAATCTGCTTACGCTCGACTGTCGCATCGTATTGCGTTGCGGCCGCTGTGCCGCCCGCCGGGAAGTTAGCTTGGGTTGGCTTTCCCGGTGACAGGCTCACAGTATTTCGCGAGACGTAAAAGTCAGCCGGTCCATCGATTCGGCTCTTTGAACCATCGAGATATGAACAATCAGTGACCGGTTGACCGTTAGGGCCGGTTGCTGGATTACTGCGGGTCGATTCAACTGGCTCTCGTTCAGCCAGTCCCGCAGGCCGCGGCGGCGAATTCGAGAGCGGCCTGCCCGTCGGCAAAAAACCCATTGCGGCTAACTCTTGAGGCTGGAACGACATAAACATGCGACTCTGCGACGAAATCAAATAGGGCTTGGGGTCGCATTTACAGGCGCAGAGATCGTTGTCTAAGGCGGGCTCCTTGTCCATCCATTTTCCGGGACGGCGTGGTCCCGATGGAACGATGATGCCGATGGTATTGCAAGCGGGACAACGGACCTTCGCATATAGGTACGTAAGGTGTACGCCACCGACCTTAACCTTATCCGTGCCTTCAATGATCGTTGCACCGTTGGCCGCTTTATCACCGATCCTAAGATAATTTCGTCTCACGGGTCATGTACCTTTTGATTAGTTCGACCATGTTTTTTTAGCGACTGATGCACCCACAGGTAAATCAGACAAATCCTAAAGTCGCGATGAAAACGAAAAGGCGAGGGATTGCGAGGCGCACAATGCAAAGGCCGTTTCAACATACGTTGAAACGGCCTTCGATAGCTTCCCACTGCATCAGGTGGCGGCGCACGAATTGCGCTGGTGCCGCATTGCATGCCACTCCAAATGAGCGAAAGGCCCAGCGACTAGGTCCAAGCCAGGCGTATCCCTAGATGCCCTTCCCCAGTTTCGAATGCCGGCGCGAATAGGCGAAGTAAATTGCCAGCCCGAGCGTAAGCCACACGACGAACGCGATCCATGTCACGGCCTTCAGATTCAGCATCAGGAACAGGCATGACGCCACGGCTATGACCGGCACGACCGGCACGCCCGGGCAGCGGAACGCGCGCGGCAGATCGGGATGCGTGCGTCGCAGGATGAGAACGGCGACGGACACCATCGAAAACGCGGCCAGCGTTCCGATATTGATCAGTTCCGCCAGCACATTCAGCGGCACAAGCGCGCCGATCAACCCGAAGAAAATGCCCACGAGCCAGGTGGTGAAGAACGGCGTGCCATATTTCGGATGAATGGTGGAGAGGCGTGCGGGCAGCAGGCCATCGCGGGACATTGCATAGATGATGCGGGTCTGGCCGTAGCTCATGACCAGGATCACGGTCAGCATGCCGATCACCGCGCCCAGGTCGATGAAGCCCGCCACCCACGGTTGGCCCGCCACTTGTAGCGCATACGAAACCGGATTTGAAATGTTCGCGAATTGCGCTGCCGGCACGATGCCGGTCACCACTGCGGCCACCGCTACGTACAGCACGGCGCACACAGCCAGCGATGAAATGATGCCGATCGGCAGATCGCGTTTCGGATTTTTCACCTCTTCGGCCGCCGAAGAAACTGAATCGAAGCCGATAAAAGCGAAGAACATCACGGCGGCTGCGCCAAATACGCCGCTCCAGCCATTGGGCATGAACGGATGCCAGTTCTCGGGCTTGACGTGAAACATACCAACCGCGATGACCATCAGCACGACCACAACCTTGATCGCGACCATTATGTTGTTCACGCGCGCGGATTCCTTCATGCCGCGGGATAGCAACGCGGTGATGGCCATCATGACGAGGAACGCGGGCAGGTTGAATAGCGTGAACGCGCCGGGCACTGCGCCGGGTGCGGCCGTAAGCGCCGTTGGCAGGGCGATGCCGAATCCTGACAACAGCGACTGGAGATATCCCGACCAGCCCACCGATACCGCCGACGTCGCCAGTCCGTATTCCAGCATCAAGTCCCAGCCGATGACCCAAGCGGCCAGTTCACCGAGCGTCGCGTAGGAATACGTGTAGATAGAACCGGCGACGGGAATGGTCGATGAAAATTCCGCATAGGCGAGCGCGGCAAATCCGCATGCGATGGCTGCGAGCACGAATGCGACCATGAGCGCCGGGCCGGCTTGCACGGCACCTGTTCCGGTGAGCACGAAGATGCCTGTCCCGATGATTGCGCCGACGCCTAGAAAGGTGAGATCGAGTGCCCCCAGCGTTTTTTTGAGTCCGGCGCGTTGTGCGCCGGCGAGCATGTGCTCGATGCTTTTCTTGCGAAACAGGGACATGGACAGGCACTCCTCAAGCACGCGCGAAGCGCGAAAAAATCGATCGGAAACCTGCGATTTTATCGGAGAGAAGTTGATTGTTTGTAGCAAACTATTGCACGAAAATGCCTGGTGGCGCCTAGATGTGAAATATTCGACACGTTTGTTTGTTTCAGCGAAACGCGGAGGATGAGGGGTTGGGAGGGGTGCTGCTCGCGGCGAGTGTGGGGAGAACGTTGAGTCCTCCTCCGAGCGTGGTCGTTCTGCTTAAGTCGGATTTTCTTGCTTATTTCTATTAGCCCCTATCCGGGGCGGGACTTCATTTCTTTGCAAACGCGCAAAGAAACGAAGCAAAGAAACGCGTTCAAACCGCGAATACCTAAGGGTCGGCGTTGCTCACTTCAGGTCTTTGGCCCGAACGTAGTACTGCCCCCAAACATTTAACCCGCAGTCGAACACCCTCCCCTCATCCCAAAGGCGCGCACACGCTTCGCCTCCACTGCCCAACTGGTGCTTGCAGCGCAAGCACCGCAATTTCAGCGCGCGCTGACTTGCCCGGTCG
>NZ_JBAUSA010000938.1:0-2403 GCF_049581465.1 Caballeronia sp.
CAGCCGTGCCGTGCAAGATGCGCAGGGCATGGCTGTGCTCCCAGACTGTTTCGCTCTACAGACAATGAACAATCCTCCGATCAGATCCCTGCTGATAGCCAATCGCTCGGAAATCTCCATCCGCGTCATGCGTGCCGCCGCGGAGATGAACATCCGCACGATCGCCATCTATTCGAAGGAGGACCGCCTTGCTCTCCACCGCTTCAAGGCGGACGAGAGCTATCTGGTCGGCGACGGAAAAAAGCCGCTCGCGGCCTATCTCGACATCGACGACATCCTGCGTATCGCGAGGCAGGCGAAGGTCGACGCGATCCACCCCGGTTACGGCTTTCTCTCCGAGAACCCCGATTTCGCGCAGGCGGTCATCGATGCCGGCATCCGCTGGATCGGCCCGTCGCCTGAAGTCATGCGCATGCTCGGCAACAAGGTGGCGGCCCGCAACGCGGCTGTCGCAGCCGGCGTGCCGGTGATGCCGGCAACCCCACCGTTGCCCCAGGATCTGCAGGAGTGCATGCGTCTCGCAGCCGGAGTCGGCTACCCGCTGATGCTCAAGGCGAGTTGGGGCGGGGGCGGAAGAGGGATGCGGGTTCTGGAGAGCGAGGACGATCTCGAAGCCGCGCTCGCCGTAGCCCGGCGCGAAGCGCTGGCGGCATTCGGCAACGACGAAGTGTATGTGGAGAAGCTGGTGCGCAATGCGCGCCACGTCGAGGTGCAGGTACTTGGCGACTTGCACGGCAATCTCGTGCATCTCCATGAGCGCGACTGCACAGTGCAGCGGCGTAACCAGAAAGTAGTGGAGCGCGCCCCGGCACCCTACCTCGATGACGCCGGCCGCGCGATGCTCTGCGATTCGGCGCTGCGGTTGATGCGTGCGGTGGGGTATACCCATGCAGGTACGGTCGAGTTCCTGATGGATGCCGACTCTGGCCAGTTCTACTTCATTGAGGTGAACCCGCGCATCCAGGTCGAGCATACGGTCACGGAGCTGATCACCGGCGTCGATATCGTCAAGGCGCAGATCCGTATCACGGATGGCGGCAGGATCGGCATGATCGAAGACACGCTCGACGAGAGCGGTGTCGTCAGCGTGCGCGCGGCGGGCGTGCCGGCGCAGCCGGACATTGCACTCAATGGCCACGCGCTGCAATGCCGGATCACGACCGAGGACCCCGAGAACGGTTTCTTGCCGGACTACGGCAGGCTCACCGCTTACCGCAGCGCCGCGGGATTCGGTGTTCGCCTCGACGCCGGCACCGCCTATGGCGGCGCGGTGATCACGCCGTATTACGACTCGCTGCTGGTCAAGGTGACGACATGGGCGCCGACCGCTGCCGAGTCGATCGCACGGATGGACCGGGCGCTGCGCGAGTTCCGGATTCGCGGTGTCGCGTCGAACCTGCAGTTCCTCGAAAACGTGGTCAATCATCCCGCATTCGGGCGGGGCGATGTCACGACGCGCTTCATCGACCTGACGCCGGAACTGCTCGCATTCACGAAGCGCCGTGACCGCGCGACCAAGCTGTTGCGCTATCTGGGCGAGGTAAGCGTCAATGGGCATACGGAGATGAGCGGCCGTTCGTTGCCTTCGTTGCCGATGTCGAGGCCGCTGCTGCCGGCTCTCGACACCGCGCGCCCGTTGCCACCGGGTACGCGTGACCGGTTACGCGAACTCGGGCCAGACAATTTCGCGCGCTGGATGCTGGACCAGAAGCAGGTTCTGCTGACCGATACGACGATGCGCGATGCACACCAGTCGTTATTCGCGACGCGCATGCGCACGGCCGATATGCTGCCGATCGCGCCGTTCTACGCGCGCGAGCTCCCGCAGCTCTTTTCGATGGAATGCTGGGGCGGCGCGACCTTTGATGTGGCACTGCGCTTCCTCAAGGAGGACCCGTGGCAACGCCTCGCGCAGTTACGCGAGCGGGTGCCCAACATCCTGTTCCAGATGTTGCTGCGCGGCTCGAATGCAGTGGGGTACACGAACTACGCGGATAACGTCGTACGGTTCTTCGTCAGCCAGGCCGCGAGTGCCGGAGTGGATCTCTTCCGCGTCTTCGACTCGCTGAACTGGGTGCGCAATATGCGCGTGGCGATCGACGCAGTGCGCGAAAGCGGTGCGCTGTGCGAAGGGGCGATCTGCTACACCGGCGATCTGTTCGACGGTTCGCGTTCTAAGTACAACCTGAACTATTACGTGGGAATCGCGCGCGAACTGCAGAGCGCCGGCGTGCACATCCTCGGCATCAAGGACATGGCGGGCATCTGCCGCCCGCAGGCCGCTGCTGCGCTCGTGAAAGCCCTCAAGGAGGAAACCGGCTTGCCCGTGCATTTCCATACCCACGACACCAGCGGCATCTCGGCGGCTTCTGCGCTGGCCGCGATCAACGCTGGCTGCGATGC
>NZ_JBAUSA010000939.1:0-3073 GCF_049581465.1 Caballeronia sp.
GTCACACGACGCGTGACTTGCAGACGCATCTCGTACAGTTTGTCTATGCGACGTTTGCTGCGACGCAACTCGTCGTTGGCACGCTCCAACTGACTGGTGTACTCATCGAGTTTGTTATCGCGCTCACGGAGGACCTCGCGAATGGAACCGAGCGTAACGTAGCTAATGACTTCGTCGACGACATATCGGGCCTTTCCTTGGTCCAATGCCCTGAACTGGTCGTCAGTCGCTGCGTATGCCTCAACGGCATCGGTGAGAACCTGTCGAAACAAATCGAGCTCCCGCACGAGCTCGTCCAAACGATAACCCTGGCGCCAGCGCCATTGCCCGTGTTGCCTGGCATCACTTTCAACGGCAACTTGCGCGACATCCAAGTCTTGGTGCTCTAGCGCCACGCAGATTTCCTCGAATATGGCTGGGAGGTTGTCGGCCAGTTGCGTCCGGCTCAGGGAATCCGATTTCTCGACGTCGGTATCGCCGCTGACGATTTTCATCCACCGCGCGACGAGAGGGTCTTTCTCTCGGCGAAGTTGACCAGCAAGTAGTCGGAACGGTCGGATGTCAGTCACGGGAATGTCGCTTTGAAGAGTGACGCGTCAGCAGCAGGCTGATGGACGTTTCGTCGTCCAAAAGTTCCGACCGCGAAGTGCGGGTCAGGAAATTATACCTAAGCCCATACTCCGCATAGCGTTCCCGCAGTTGCAAGTAACATGGTGCATCTGTTCGTCAACAACACCTGCAAAGCGCCGATTGTAGCGATACGACGAATCTCTCCGTGCCACAGGGCTGTGAAGCAAACACTGGCGTGACGTTCCGGGGGTCGTGCCTGCTAAATCAACGCGAGCTAGAGGGCTGGCTTGTTCGAGACCCGCGCACGTCGCAAAAATTCCTCCAAGCTCGTGGCGTCCACCGGTTTCGTCATGTGAGCATCAAAGCCTGCCTCTATCGCCGCTATCTTGTCCGAGTCAGATGCATACCCCGTAATCGCGACGAAGGTCGTGTTCGCCAGACAGTCAAGGCCGCGCATGGCCCGTATGAGCGCGTAGCCGTCCAGGTCCGGAAGTCCAATATCACTCAGCACAACCTCAGGTCGCCACTCGTTGGCGATGGCGAGCGCTTCGACCGCGCTATAAGCCACTCGAGTGGTATTGCCCGAAAGCTGCAAGTAGAGCGCAAGCGCGTCCGCCGTATCGCGGTTGTCGTCGACAATCAAAACGGACATCGGCGCGGTCGATGACGCCACAGCTTCGACGGGCTCGGCGGTCTGCATTTCTTGAGGAGCCGCGCGGCGAAGGGTGAGCGTGAACTCACTTCCGCGCCCGATGCCGTCACTACGCGCAACGAGCGTCCCGCCGTGCAACTCGGCCAGTTTTCGCGCGAGCGTCAAACCTAGGCCCATTCCTCCCACGGACCGGGCGAGTGGTCGCTTCCCCTGCTTAAAAAGCTTGAATATCGCGTCAATGTCCCCGTGCGCGATTCCAATGCCGTTGTCCACCACTCCAATGAATACGTTCGAGCCGTCGCCGTCCGCCGTCATGCGTATGCGCCCGTAGGCCGGCGTGTATATGGCAGCATTCTCTATCATGTTCGCAACGACGATTGAGCACTGAGTCGGGTCGGCGAGCGCATAAAGTGAAGCGTCGACCGACGTTGAAACCGTGTGCCCTCGGTCGACGATGGCGGCGTTGGTAAGCTCTAGGGCGTTCTCAATTACATCCTTCACGGAGACAGGTTTCAGGTTCAGTTGCATGACGCCGGTGGTCGCCAAGGACGTCGATAGCAAGTCGTCAACAATATGCCCCATCTGTCTGACGTGCCGTCCGACAATCTCTCGCGCCCATGCGCGCTCTGCATCCGTCGCCTCAGGTCGGTCGAGAATAGCGATACCTGTCTGGATCGGGGCCAGTGGCGCGCGAAGCTCATGGGCGAGCATCGCCAGAAACTCTTCCTGGTGACGCTCAGCTTCGTCAAGGCGACGTCGCATTTCCAGTAGTTCTGCCGACGCTTGCCGTTGTTCAAGATGCAACACGGCGTGTTCCGCCAGCGTTTTTAGTGTCACCCTTTCTGATGCACTCAACTTCCGGGGCTCATGAGCGATCACGCATAGGGTCCCAAGGGCCGTGCCGTCCGACGCCTTCAATACTGCGCCAACATAGAAAACGACGTTGCGCTCACCGACCACCTGAGGATGGTCCCGAAATTCTTCATCGGCGGTCGCATCTGGAATCACAAGGATATCGTTAGTCAGGAGGGCCTGCGCGCAAAGCGATTCCTCACGCCTGGCCGACTGGGGCTCCATACCCCAGGCTGACTTACACCACTCGCGGGTTTCGTCAATGAAGTTGAGCAATGCAATCGGTGCCCGCAACAGGCTTGCAGCGACCTTAGTAATGGAGTCGAAATGCTCCTCCGCCGGGGTGTCAAGAATCCCGAATGTTTTTAGCCTGCGTAGTCGATGAGACTCGTTAACGGGAAAGGCGGCGGCCATGACGACAGCTTTCCAAGAGGTGAGTCAACGTAATCATGCAATAACCATTCCTCTGCTTGAAAGGGTTTGACGGATAGCATGCAACTCTTTCAAAATTCCGACCAATGCCAAGTGGCCGGCATCCCGCGTCGCCGGGCTTTTTGACCAAGCATTTGCGGTTGTGGTTCGAGTTCGACCGGCATCCCTTTGAGCATGGCTACCTGGCCGCCCGATTTCCGCCGAGGCATGCATTTGGAACTGGCGTCCGTACTCAAGTCAGCGCGTCGGGAGGATTTGCCGATTTGGGCAGCCTCCATGTCAAAGACGCTGAACAGCTTCCCTCGTTGCAGCAAGCCGTTACGACACGTCTCAACACTCCCGATCGCCGCGTTGACTGCATTACGACAGGTGGTGCACGGCTGTTCGCGACGCCTAATCGTACCCCCAGTTGGTGTCCTTCACGCTCTGAATCGGCACCTCGTGGGCGGGGCGGCTGGCACGTCCCGTGCGGAGCACGACATAGTCAACAAGGGAGGATGTCATGGACACCAACACAGCAGAAGGTACGTTGAAAGAAGCAGCGGGCAAGGTTGAAGAAGCAGTAGG
>NZ_JBAUSA010000940.1:0-2023 GCF_049581465.1 Caballeronia sp.
ACGAAGCCTCGCGGTTTTCGCCGCGAGGCTTCGTTTTTTCATGGTGCGTGAGGTCGGACTCGAACCGACACGACATTGCTGCCGTCAGGACCTAAACCTGGTGCGTCTACCAATTTCGCCACTCACGCGGATCTTTTCGGCGGGAGCTGAACCGCCATGAACGCGAAAAACAAAGTCGCATGCGCTGAAAACCGGGAAACGTCGCCCCGGAACGGCATGCATGCTTAGCGCGTCAAGCCCATGATTCTAACTGAATCGACGACTGTTGCCTACACGGAGATGCTTGCCGCGAAACGGTCTCGCACAAGCGGGGCGATGACTCCTGTTGGACAAGGCCCGTATTCACAGAAGGGAACTCTTCCACTGGACGGCGGACTTTGACTGCTGTTAGATCGTTCAAAGCTGGCCGCACGGCCAGCATCGCCGGAAGTCGCTCAACGTAGCGCACGCGTGCACTAAACTCGCCGGTAAGTTGGAAATGACCAAATCAACCCTGAAGGAGCAACCGTGAGCAAAACGAAGACGACGATCGTGGGGGCGGGGGCTATCGGCGGACTAATTGCGGCTGCACTGCACAAGGCTGGCCACGACGTCAGCGTGCTCGCGCGCTCCACCACTCTTGCAGCACTACGCGCTAACGGCCTGCGCATAGTGCAGGCTGACAGCGACGACGAAGAGCGTGTTCCGGTTCACGCGACCGGCGACGCCGCTTCACTTGGAACGCAGGATTATGTCGTGATTGCGCTCAAGGCTCAGGCGCTGCCCAGTCTCGCGGCGTCGCTCGCCCCCATGATCGGTCCGCACACGGTGATCGTTGCGGCTATGAACGGCTTGCCGTGGTGGTTTCTCGACGGCCTCGAAGGCCCGCTGCTTGGGCAACATATCGACGCGGTCGATCCCGGCGGCGTCGTGTCTCGCAGCCTGCCGCCGAGCCAGGCGATCGGTTGCGTCGTTCATTTGTCGTCCGCGACGATTGCGCCCGGCGTGATCAAGCGCGGACGGGGTAACCGGCTGATCGTCGGCGCGCCTTCGGACGCACGGGCTGCGCGCGCTGCATCGCTCGCGGCGGACTTGATCCGCGGCGGGTTCGAGGTCGAATCCACAGAGTCGATCCGGCAAGCATTCTGGATCAAGCTTTGGGGCAATATGAACATGAACCCGATCAGCGCCCTGACGGGATCGGCTGCGGACACCATCCTCGACGACCCCATGACCCACGCGCTCGTCTTGCGCATGATGGAAGAGGCGAGCGCGATAGGCGAGCGGTTGGGGCTCGCGACTGGCATGACCGCGCCTGAACGTCTCGCGGTGACTCGCAAGCTGGGGGCGTTCAAGACATCGATGTTGCAGGATCTCGAAGCATCGCGACCTCTGGAATTGATGCCGATTCTCGGCGTGTTTCCGGAACTTGGCCGCAAGCTCGACGTGCCGACTCCTTTCTGCGACGCCATCCTCGGATTGTTGCGCCAGCGAGCGGCGAATAGCGGGCTAAGCTGAAAGTTGCGAAGGACGACCCAGGAACAGGGCGCAATGCCGCAAGTGTGCCTGTGCCCGTGCCGGTGGGCTGTGGGCTTTGGGCTTTGGGCTTTGGGCTTTGGGCTTTGGCTCGCCGCGAGGCGAGCCACAGGTGAGGCGAGGGTCGTGACTCGATGCCGGGCCGTTCTAACGTGAACCGAATTTCAATCGCGTGAGTTGCTCGGCTTCGTTGGCGAGCAGCGTGGCGGCGTCGCGGATCGCTACTTCCAGCGTAATCGGCCCCGGCGCGGGCGAGAAGCAGCCGCTGAAATGTTCCGACAACCTTACCAAGGCAGCGGGATCGATGCCTCCCGACAACAGCAACGCGTCCACGCCATGAGCCCGTGCATGCTGGCATGCAATGAAAGGCGCCTTGCCGTGCAGCGTTTGCACGTCCGAGCGGCCTTCGCCGGTGATGAGCCAGTCTGCTCCGTCGAGTGCGGTATCGAGGCCAGCCGCCCGCGCTACCACCTCCGCACCCGCTTCGAAGCGCGCGCCCAGCATGTGC
>NZ_JBAUSA010000941.1:0-3584 GCF_049581465.1 Caballeronia sp.
CTCCATACCCGTTCATGTACATCCAGCCCAACTTTGTATGTGCTAGAGCCAAACCTTGATCGGCAGCTAGCTGAACCCACTTTAATGCCTGCCGATAATCTTTCGTCACGCCGAAAGCATCAATATAGAACTGCCCTACGTTCACCTGTGCCTCCGCATTTCCGGTATCGGCCGCCAGTTGGTACCAATGAAGCGACTGTTGCTTATCTTGCGGAACGACTTCCCCCAATCTGTAGATATCACCTAAATATTTTTGCGCTGACGTATTGCCCTTCTCCGCTGCCAGGGTGAACCACTTGACCGCTTCGAGCCCGTTTTTAGGCACCCCGTCTCCAATCAGATAAATGACAGCCAAATCGAATTCCGGTGCTCCCGCTTCAAAGAAGCTCGATAGATTTCCCTGCTCCGCAGCCAAACGCATCAATGCTAAGGCCTTTGGTTTGTCTTCCGGCACACCATCGCCGCCGCTTAAATACAACGAACCGAGAAAGAATTGCGCGCCGGAATTTCCTTGATCTGCTGACAAACTGAACCAACTTGCAGCCTGATACCTATCTTTTGGAACGCCAAGCCCTAACGCGTATGCTTTTCCAACATCATATTGAGCTTCGGGATTCCCTTGGATAGCCGAGAGATGTGCCCACTGGAATGCGATGCGCAGATCGAGCGGCACACCGGTTCCACTAGCGTACATCCGCGACATTGTGGCTTGGGCAAATTCGGAATTTTGATCAATTGCCAGCTTCAGCCAGCGAAAAGCCTGCTCGGTATCCTGCGGCACTCCCTCGCCTTGAGCATAGATACTGCCCAGGTAGGCTTGCGCTGATGCGTATCCCTGGTCGGCCGCCAAACGGAACCAATGCAACGCTCGCGAGGTATCCTTATAGTCGCCTTCTTTCCAGTAGATGTTGCCAAGGTTGTACTGTGCTACTGGGTAATTTTGGTTTGCCGCCATTTGATACCAACGGATGGCTTCCTCTTTATTTCCCCTACCGACTTGATCATCCCAATACATGTTCCCAATGTTTAGTTGGGCCGAGTCATATCCATGCCCGGCTGACTTCTTAAACCACTCTAAGGCCTCTGGATAGTCCTGGTTTGCGAGATAGTAAAAACCCATTCTATTTTCAGCGGCCATATTTCCCTGATCGGCGGACAGCCGGTACCAGTAAACCGCATGCTCCGCGTTGCCGAGGTTTTGATAAAGCCATCCCACCGCAAACTGCGCCTTGGCGTAGCCTTGCTGTGCCGCCAAGAGGTAGTTCCTGAATATTTTACCGTCTATTTCCGCAGGCATATCTTCCGAATATTCGCTCTTCCAGCCGAACGTAGACTGCGCCATTGCATAACTCTGGTCAGTTCGCACCTGAAACCATCGGATCGCGACTCGATCGTCATTCAATGAATGCCCCGTTAGATACAGCGATGCCAACGCATACTGTGCTTGCGCCAGTCCTTTTTCCGCTGCCTGCTCTATCCTGATTTTAGCCTGGTCCATGTCTTGTGGAACGCCGTTGCCGGCTTCATAATTCAGCGCTAGTTTGTATAACGCACTGGCGTCCGCTAAGTTTGCTGGCGTATTATCCGGCGTTGCATGTTTATCCGATATCGCAGTACATGCTTGGCAAAAAATTACAGCCAAAATGAGTAGATAATTTTTCATTGCCGTATATTTTATGATTAGTTAATGACGACCCGCTTTATCTCGGCAGTAGGCCACTCGCATACCAAGGTTTACTGACGTGTCGGCGGCGCTCTCCTCCCCACGCCCCATTTTTTTCGCATGTAGTACATTGAAATTAAAACAATTTAGCACTTCGATCTATTAGTGTATCTCGGTCAGGCGGGAGCTTTTCAAGACGCGAGTTTGAATTAGTTCGCATCTCAAAACAAGTTGTGCCTTGCAATGCTCGGCGTAACCGTTGTTGCCGCGTAACGCCACGGATACGGAGCCTAAGCCGTCCTTCGCGTTTGCCTTGCGGACAAGTACGAGTCGCCCCCCTTTCCCTGCTGTTCAGCGCACATTCAGGAAGAACCTTTAACATCGCTTCCAAACCTTTACGGTCAACCCGGTCGAGCAGCTTCATCGACGGCCCATTCGGTGGCTTCTGGCCCTGCTCCCGTTTCTGGACCGTCGATGCTAGTGTTCAGACCGGTCGCGAACACCGCCTGACTCGCCTTGCCGCGCTGGCGCAGCCGCTTGATCTGCGCCGCACTGTAGTCCTTGGCCGGCGGCAGGCACAGCGCATCGAACTCCCACAGCGTCACCGCGTCCATCGTTCCAGCCTGGTGTAACCCTTGCGCCGTTTCGTGCAGCACGTTCAACAGTTTGTCACTCATCGCCCTCTACCTCACTTAACTCGCCTGCAGGCAGCGTCTGGGACAGCGTGCGCAATCCGCTGCGCTCGCCCCGTCCGTCGACGCAGACTCGCTTCTTGAACACGTGTCCTGCAGGAGTTGACCATGGCTAATGCCAATCATAAAGCAGCCTCTGGATTTCCCGAACGCTCCGTCAAGGTTCAACAGTCTCTTCGCTATCGAACCTGAATCTCACACCCGAACAAGCCGCCGAAGCTGTATCCCTCGATCAAGCTCTCCGGGCTCTGGATCGAACACGCCGGATTCCTCCCCGGTCAGCAAGCACGTATCACCGTCGTGCACGGCAAACTCATCATTACCGCCACTTAAAACAACGAAGGGCCGCTCACGCGGCCCTTCGTTTATGCAATAGCGTTACTTAGCAATCCCTTAGGTTTTGTCTGGATCCTTCTTCGCTTCAACCGCGATCGAGCCATCGTTTGTATAACCCACAGACGATCTATCCTTGTAATGAAGCCGCCATTGATCTTCATCAGGATCCCCGTCGGGCCTCGGCCACAAGCTTAGACTTGCACCCATATCAAATTCCAGAGTGCATGACTTCGTTTCCTCGATGCAGCGTACGGAAACAAGATATTGCCCCTCAACACCCCGAAACAGGTTCTCCATATCCTCCGGCGCATCCGCCTGACAGACGGTTTTTTGCTCGTTCGTCAGCGACCAATTGCAATCCTGAACAAGGATCGACCAGGTCCCGACTACCAATACTTGGCGTCTGCGGAGAAGCGTCTTCGATTTTGCTGAGATCGCGTGCTTTGGTTCAATTGGCTCGCGAATTCGTAGAAACGGATCTCCAAACTGAATAAAAAAATAACTTCCATGGGTTTGTGTAAGGGAAAAGGCAATCTTTCCTATCAATGGAGCAAAAATCTCTTCCACGCTGTGCATTTGCATTCGCTCACTTTTTACCAAACATGTCTGTTCCAATTCGAAGTATCTCGTCGTAGTCCATTCCTTGTTTGGTAATTACACCATGCAGTTCTTGGGCTTGAGACTTGTCTAAGCGAAGCCTCACAACGACGTCTTGGAACTGCTTATTTTCACGGAGATTGCCACCCATAGTGTCGCCGTTCTTCACACCCGCGACCTGAATCGCATCGCCCGCCGCTGTCGCCGGCATGGTGAACGCCACTCTATCAAACTTGGGCACAGTAGCGGGAGCCGGAGCCGCCGCTACATTGGTCTTAAAGTCGCCTCCCGATAGC
>NZ_JBAUSA010000942.1:0-5634 GCF_049581465.1 Caballeronia sp.
CCCTTGGGTGCCTGGACAATCTCAAAGCTGGCCTTCCTTGAGCGTCTCGAAACCATTCATCTGAATCGCTGAGAAATAGTGGGCGTCCCGCCGCAAAAACCAATGGCATCGAACGCTAAATGTTCGGTGCGTCGGCTTATTTTCGGATTTGTCTGATATTCACAGATTTTCGTTCCCGGCATTTTTATCCCGGAATTAAGCGGCCATGCATCAAGAGTCTTAGTCAAAGTGGATTTCGCAAAACTGGCGACTAATCGGACAGAGATCTGTCGATGAAACTGCATCCGTACAAGGATGTCTCGCTCAGCTTGAGCGTAGATCTTCTGGCGCGTGATCGGTACGGCCAAGTTGACGGTATCTGCGCACGAAGCCTACCTGGGCAGTATCGATGGCGTTTGCAACCAATCGCATACGCGGTGTCCACAAACGAACAATAAGAAAGGAATTCTCGATGAGAGCTCGTCACGCCCTCGCACCCGCCGCTGTTGTCGACCTGAGCAGGGCTGCTCGGCCGGGCCAAAAAAAGCGGCTAGACGGTAAATCTAAACGGAAACCGGAGAGCTGTTTTCTATGCACGCTATTTCCGAAGCTCGCACGTTTCTTTTGCCACACCGGCAAAAGCGCCTGTCGCGAATTCCAAAATCCACTGAACGAGCAAGCGCGGTCTAGCGGCGGGGAGCCTTGTCATGTTGCGGCATCAAGGTGCGCGGTTGCGTTGTCAGCCTGCGCGGTGCTCTCAGTGTCGGCGTGCGCTGGCGTTTCGCCGCTGTCCGATGACCCCTTCGACAGCTCCGAACCGGGTCTCACGTTGGTTCCCGTCAATCACACCGACCGCTACGCCCTTAACGTGTTCGCCGACAAGTACTGGGCCGCCGATGTTCCACCAGAGGGAGGTGGTGGCTCCCGCACATGCTGCTACCCCGGCCTTAAGGACTGGAGCAAGCCGGTTACGGTGCGCTGGACGTGGGGTACGGAATCCGATCCAAAGACAAAATTTATTCTGAGGGCGCCCGAAAAGCATTCGGTCGTAGTGCATTTCCCGGCAGGCGGACCAAGCCGCAACGACGACATGTCAAAAGACGAAGCCTACTTGTGCGTGATCCTGCGCGACACCGACCGCGCCGAACTCGCATTTTCGACCAGCGGCCGCGGCTGCTTCAATAAATAAGCGATAAGAAAGGAGTTCCCGATGACAGTTCGTCACGCGCCCGCACCCGCCACTGATGGAGACCTGAGCCAGGCTGCCTGGGAGGGGAAAAGCAGGCGGATATACAGTGAAGTCAAACGGAGACCCGAAAAGCGCTTCCTTTGCACGCTGTTTCCGAAGATCACCTTCTTCTTCGACGGGACCGGCAACAATGCATATCAAGAACTGGAAAAACCAATAAGTGAGCAAGCACTGTCGAACGTGGCAAAGCTTTTTCGAGTAGCAGTAAATGACCCGAGCGGCCAAGGCGCGACACCGATATATATCCCCGGTGTCGGCACGCCGTTTCGCATTCCCCGCCGCGCTGACGGTTACACCGATCTACTGCGCGACGACAACGGCGGTCCCAGAGGTCTTGGGCTAGGCGCGGGGGGAGACATGCGTATCGAGTACGCCATCAGCGAGTTCTGCCGCATTCTTGAGCAGGACTGGAGCGAAGGTGCGCTCAATCACATGCCATACATCAACCTCGCCGTGTTCGGTTTTTCACGCGGCGCAACTGAGGCACGGGCATTCGTGAGGCGGCTGATCGAGAAGAAGTGCCAGCGCACCGACGAAGGCCTATGCTGGATCGCCGCCATGAGCTTTAAGCGCGTGCCGCTGCGGATTACGTTCATGGGTTTGTTCGACACTGTCGCTTCTGTCGGCGGTCCGTCGCTCCATCTGGACTGGGCGTCGGAGTTGGCGATCCCACCGGAAGTCGAGCGCTGCGTTCACTATGTTGCGGCGCATGAAGTAAGGCAGGCGTTCCCGCTCGATTCGGTACGCGTAGCCCGGTCCTATCCGGAGAACTGCGAAGAGGTGGTATATCCGGGCGTCCATTCGGATGTGGGCGGCGGCTACGCACTGGAACAACAGGGGCGTAGTAATCTGCTGTCGCGTATTCCGCTGCGGCATATGTACGCGGAAGCGTTGCGCGCCGAGGTGCCATTGTGGGAACCGGAAAAGGTGCAAGAGGATATTCGGCAAGACTATGCGCTGCCAGACGATGACCCGGTCAGCTCTTTATACCAGAGCTATATGGCTGCCCTACCTGCGTTGGGCGACGATGTGGAGTCACTAATACAGACTCACCGTCGTCTGCAGTTCCAGTGGCGGGGCGCACTGCACCGTAACGGTGAGGACGAGCGCGTGTTGGGAATGCTGTATGGGAACGTCGGCATGTCTGCATGTCGCGAAGCACCCGTTGCAACCGAGCTCGATCATCCGCCGTGCGCGCCGACCGAATGGACCTACGCCGTGCCGGCAAACCCGGAAAAACAGGCACTGCAATTACTGGGCGAGCAGCGGCGACTGGCCGTGCGGGTTGCGTTCCTGCGAAACCCGGTGGAAGGCCTGCGCAGAAACCATGACTGGCCATCTTCGCAGCCACGAAAGCGTACGCCTTACGAAGACTTGATCTTGTCGGCCTGGGACAACCACGCCGTCATACCTCTGCCGGTCGACACGTTCCTCGCCGAATATGTGCACGATTCCGTGGCGCATTTTTCGTCATGGCCTTGCGCGCTGTATGACACACGTGGAGTGTATTGCGATCGTGCCAAGTACTACGCGCAATATCGGACGCGCGGAAACGAGAGTCCCGCAGCGGCGTGAGCCAGGCAGCGCGCTAGTTCGTTACGCCGTGCCGGTGACACCGGGGACCCGAGTTTAAGCAAATTGCACGAGACGATCGAATTGACCACAGCGGTGCGTAGGCGTTGAAACCCCGCCCGCAAAAAAGGCGGCCTGCAGGCCGCCTTTCAATGCCTTCAATCCAGCCTTACGCGCCTTTGCGCGTGTGCGTGAACGGGTCGAGGATCTTGATCATTTGCGCGTAGACCTTCGGGTTTGCGGCCACGATTTCGCTTTGGTGCAGGAAATCCGATTCGCCCGTGTAGTTGCCCACGAGACCGCCTGCTTCCGTGATCAGCAAGCTTCCGGCGGCCACGTCCCATGCGTGGATGCCTTGTTCGAAGAACGCATCGAGGCGGCCGGCTGCCACATTGGCCAGGTCGAGCGCGGCGGCGCCTGGACGGCGCAGTCCGGCACAGGATTCGGTCATTTGCTTGAACAGTTTGCCGTACGCTTCGATGCCTTCGAGGTCGCGGAACGGGAAGCCGGTGCCGACAAGCGCGTCGGCCAGTCGGTCGAGTTTTGCGACGCGGATACGGCGTTCGTTGAGGTAGGCACCGCTGCCGCGAGAGGCGGTGAAGAGGTCGTTGCGCGTGGGGTCATAGACGACGGCTTGCGTGATGATGCCTTTGTGGGCGAGGGCGATCGAGACGCAGTAGTACTGGAAGCCGTGGATGAAGTTGGTCGTGCCGTCGAGCGGATCGATGATCCATTGATACTCGGATTCCTTGTCGTGCGTGCCGGATTCTTCGGCGAGGATCGAGTGCTTCGGATACGCCGTGGTGAGCGTTTCGATGATCGCGGCTTCCGAGGCTTTATCGACTTCCGTCACGAAGTCGTTGTGCTGTTTCTTGCTGACTTGAATCCGGTCGAGATCGAGCGACGCGCGATTGATGATCTGTCCGGCGCGGCGAGCGGCCTTGACAGCGATATTGAGCATCGGATGCATGAGAAAGTCCTTTTGGCCCAGGGTCCGGCATCAAGCGTTAAGCGTTGAGCGCGGGGCCGGGGCAGAAAAATGAGCAACGACGACTTGAATCGACGGCAACGAATTGAAGAAGAGCGGGGCGCAAACCGAGCGATTTACTTGGTCGGAATGCGCGAACCGAGCATTTTACCCGAGTCGGCGGGAGGCGGGTTCACAAGGTGAAATCGCGCGATGGGGGAGGGGTGGGTTTTGGGCGGTGCCGCCGGCGGTGAGTGTGGAATCCTTCTGCTTGCCAGCGTGATCGGCTTATCACGGATTTTCTTGGCTTATTTCTGTTGGCCCCTGTCCGCAAGCAGCGCCACCACCTATACACCCATCCGGCCAGGTCGCCGAAACCGCAGCGCAGCGATACCATGACGCTTCCTTAACCCTCGGCAACAAGAACCCCGTGGCCCCATCTCAAGAAAACCGTGCATTCGCCACGACCCGATTCGTGCTGGTCGAGCCGAGCCATCCCGGCAATGTCGGCGCTGCGGCGCGCGCCCTGAAGACGATGGGATTCTCGCAACTCGTCGTTGTGGCACCGAAAATCGCATTCGTGACGCGGGAGCCAGAAGCGATCGCAATGGCATCGGGCGCTGACGACGTGCTGGCTGCCGCGCACGTCGTAGAGACGCTAGCCGACGCCCTGAGCGGCGTCCATTGGTCGATAGCACTCACGGCGCGCACAAGGGAATACGGCCCACCGCAAATGCCCCCGCGGGCGGCGGTGGCAAAGGCGCGTGAGATGACGCAATCAAGCGGTGACTCGGGCACGCTGGCCCTCGTATTCGGCAACGAGCGCGTGGGGTTATCGAATGCGGATGTCGAACGCTGCAGCGCGCTCGCTCACATTCCGGCCAACCCGGCCTATAGCTCGTTGAACCTGGCGCAGGCAGTCCAGGTGCTGGCGTACGAACTACGCCTCACGTTGCTTGCGGAGACCGAACCGCAAGCAACGTCGTCGAGCGAGCATGCGAGCGCATCGAACGATGAAATTGAAGGAATGTACGCGCATCTGGAACAGGCGCTCGTCGCACTCGATTTCCTCGATCCCGCCAACCCCAAAAAACTCATGTCACGGTTGCGGCGGCTTTTTTCCCGCTCGGGACTTGAACACGAGGAAGTAAACATTCTTCGCGGCATCGCTAAACATGTGCTTATGCGAGTCAAGCGCAACTGAAACGCACGGGAGCCCAACGTACACGCTGACCGTTTTGTCAGCGGGGGCATCGAAGCAGAATCCTGCGGGCCGTCCTACAATCTGCAGGAACCAGAGAAACGATTCCCGAATTAGAGCTAACGCTGCCAATTCATACCCTTACGACAGCACACGTTCTTTCAGCCACCCGAGCGACCGCCATGTTCATCCGACTCCGCGAAGACATCGAAGCCATCCGTGAGCGAGATCCCGCCGCCCGCAACGCGTGGGAAGTCATCACGTGCTACCCGGGCTTTCATGCGGTGGTCCTGCACCGCGTGGCGCATGCGTGCTGGGGTGCGGGTTGGCGCTGGCTCGCGCGCTTCATCTCGCAGTTCGGGCGTTTCATGACGGGCATTGAGATCCATCCGGGCGCGACAGTCGGACGACGTGTTTTCATCGATCACGGCATGGGCGTCGTGGTCGGCGAAACGGCTGACATTGGCGACGACTGCACCATTTATCAGGGCGTGACGCTCGGCGGTACGTCGCTCGCGCGCGGCGCGAAGCGGCATCCAACGCTCGAGCGGGGCGTGATCGTGGGCGCGGGCGCGAAAGTCTTAGGCGGCTTCACAGTCGGAGCCGAGGCCAAGATCGGTTCGAACGCGGTGGTGGTGAAGCCGGTGCCGGCGGGTGGGACCGCAG
>NZ_JBAUSA010000943.1:0-3234 GCF_049581465.1 Caballeronia sp.
GCACCCCGCCCAACCCCTCACCGCAAGCAGCAGCGCCCCAGCCCTAACCATTGGCCGCCGCCCCAGGCCCCTTGGCCCCTTCGCGCACCCGAATAATAGTCTGCCGCGAAGTACTGAGCGCCCTGGCCACTGCCGTCACGGAATTGCCCGCGGCCAGTTCCCTCAGCGCCTGCTGTCTTTGCGTATCCGACAGCGAGGCAGGGCGTCCTTGCGGAATACCCTCCCTCCTCGCGACCGCTGCAGCTTCAAGCGCACGTGCGCGCTTGACGTCGGCCTCCAGCTTGCCTGCGAGTTGCAACATGCGCAGCATCGCGGCGTCACCCTTCGCGCACAAATCGGCATTGCCTAGTTCGACGCACAAGCCGCGCACGGACTTCTCGGAGAGCGCCTTAAGCGACGAAACGACATCCGCGATACCGTTGCCGAGATAGCTCAGACGCGAAACCACCAGCGTGTCACCATGCGCAATGCGACGAATGACCTGTTGCAATCCCATGCGCAACGCGGCAGGCGTTGCAGCGTCGCAATGATCGACGAATACGCGGGACATGTCGATCAGAAAGCCCGATGCATCAATCTTGATCAGGTCACGTTCGCGCAGATCGGGGTCGCCGCCGGTATTGGTGTACACGAATAGATTCACGACACGCGCTCCAGGTTGACTCGTATAGCTTGCCAGTGGTGGAAAAAAGGACGGGGAACAGACCGCGCGAAAACGCGCCAGACACGCTCATGTTAGCAAGCGAATCGCGATTCTGTTTTCCGGCTCAGTTAATTGGGCCGGACACAATGACCGCCTCGTCATGGTGCAACGGTCCAGCCGAACCGGTCGCCTTGCACGGGTAGTGGTATCTTTCGAGCATCCAGGAACATGCAATGAGGCTGCAGGTGTGAGCGAGATCCCATCATCATCGATATCGTCTGAAGCCGGCGACGGGCCGGATACCGCAGGTCCCGAGAGGTCACTCGACTTTCCCGTGGTCGGCATAGGCGCGTCGGCGGGCGGCGTGCAGGCCTTGATGCGATTCTTCGAAAATGCCCCGTCCGACATGGGTATGGCATTCGTCGTCGTATTGCATCTTTCGCCCAAGCACGTCAGCAGCGCGGACAAGGTCCTGCAGCAAGTCACCCGCATGCGCGTGAAGCAGGTGAGCAGCACCACGCCGATCGAACCCAACCATATCTACGTGATCGCGCCGGGCACAAGCCTGACCATGGCGTACGGCCATCTTCATGCTAGGAGTGCCGAGCCGGCTAGCGGGCATCCGGTTAGCATCGACCGGTTTTTCCGCAGCCTGGCGCAAGCACACGGCCAATATGCGATGAGCATTGTCTTGTCGGGTACGGGAAGCGACGGCGCGCTCGGGATCGCAAGCGTCAAGGAACGCGGCGGGGTCACGCTGGCGCAAGATCCGAACGACGCGGAATACGCCGAAATGCCACAGAACGCGATCCTGACCGACCAGATCGATCTCGTCATGCCCGTAGCGGAAATGCCGCAGCGCCTACTCGATATCTGGCGCAACGCCAGGCGGATCGCGCTGCCGGACCTCGATCCCGTGCTGCTGTCGTCCGGGGAAAGCGCCGATCGCCGCAGTGAAGCCGAAGTCGCGTTGCGCGACATCCTCGTGAACCTGCGCGCCCGGACCGGCCACGACTTTCGCTTCTACAAGCGAGCCACGATGATTCGCCGTATCGAGCGCCGGTTGCAGGTCAACGGCGTCCCTGATCTAGTCGCGTATCGTGATTTCCTGCGTGACAACCCGCGCGAAATCACGCTACTGCTTGCCGACATGCTGATCGGGGTGACAAGTTTCTTTCGCGACCATGAAGCGTTCGCAACGCTCGAGCGTGCCGTACTCCCTGCGCTTTTCAACGGCAAGAACGAAGGCGATCAGGTACGCGCATGGGTCGCGGGATGCTCCTCGGGCGAGGAAGCGTATTCCCTCGCGATGCTGCTGAATGAGCAGCGCGAGGCGCTGCATTCGCGCGCGAGCATCCAGCTGTTCGCGACCGATATCGACGAAGGCGCCGTGGCGCGCGCGCGCCTGGGCGTGTATCCGGAATCGGTCATGAACGATGTCCGCCCCACGCTGCGTAAATTCTTCACCAAGGTGGGCTCGCGCTTCGAAGTAGCGAAAAGCGTGCGGGAAAAAATCCTGTTCGCCATGCACAACGTCTTGCGCGACCCGCCTTTCTCGCGCCTCGACTTTGTTTCGTGTCGCAATCTCCTCATCTATCTCGACCGGGCCGTGCAGCGGCAGGTGCTGGAGATGTTCCACTATGCGCTGCATCCCGACGGATATTTGTTCCTGGGCAGCTCGGAGTCGGCGGACGCTGTCGATGACCTGTTCAGCGTGATCGACAAGAAGCACCGGATCTATCGCGCCAAGGCGGTGAGGGTTGCTGCCCGTCCGGCCATGTCGAGCGCGTCTGCGCTCATCGGCGGTGGCACTTACGGGACGCGTGAAGAGGGCGTTTCCGCGTTGACCCCTGAACGTCGCAACTTTTCATTCAGCGCGTTGCACCAGCGTGTGCTGGAGCAATATGCGCCGCCCAGCGTCATCGTCAATCGCGACTCGAAGATCGTTCATCTTTCGGACCACGCGGGCCGGTTCCTGCGCTATGCCGGGGGTGAGCCCTCGAGCAACATGATCGCCGTGGTCATTCCAGAACTGCGGCTCGACCTGCGCACCGCCTTGTTCCAGGCGGTGCAGACGGGCAACAGTGTCGAGGCGCGGCGCGTCAAGCTGGAACGCGACGGGCGGACCTCGTACGTGAAAATGACCGTACGCCCGTTCCACGAAGCCGACGCGGACTTCATCCTCGTAGTGTTCGACGAGGTTCAGGAAGCGATGACGGAAACCCACGCCACCGGGAATGATGGAACGGGTGACGACCGGGTGATGATGCAACTCGAACGCGAGTTGCAGTTGAGCAAGCAGCAATTGCAGAACACGATCGAGAAATACGAGACGTCCACAGAAGAGCTGAAAGCGTCGAACGAGGAACTCCAGGCGATCAATGAAGAGTTGAGATCGGCAACCGAAGAGCTTGAGACCAGCAAGGAAGAACTGCAGTCGGTCAACGAGGAACTCATCACGGTCAACGCGGAGTTGCAGACCAAGATCGAAGAAACCGGCAAGGCCAACGACGACTTGCAGAACCTGATTACCTCGACCGATATCGCGACCATCTTCGTCGACCGGGCGATGTGCATCAAGCGCTATACAC
>NZ_JBAUSA010000944.1:0-4996 GCF_049581465.1 Caballeronia sp.
CCCCGCAGTCGGCCGCGCATTCGATACGCTTATCGACGCCGGCGCAGCCTGCATCTTCGAGGAAACCGGCGAACTTGTCGGCTGCGAATTCCACATGAAAAGCCGTGCGGCCCGACCCGAACTGGGACAGGAAATCGTTGCGTGCGTGGACAAGGCGGCGCGCTATTACTCGATACTCGGACACGGCTCGTTTGCAGTCGGCAACGCGGACGGCGGCCTCACCACGCAAGAAGAAAAGTCGCTCGGCGCCTATGCGAAAAGCGGCGCATCGCCCATTGTCGGTATCGTGAAACCGGGCGATATCCCGCCCACCGGCGGCTTGTATTTGCTGGACGTCGTGCCCGACGGCGAACCGCGTTTCGGCTTTCCCAATATCAGCGATAACGCTGAAATCGGCGAGTTGATCGCGTGCGGCGCGCACGTAATCCTTTTCACCACCGGGCGCGGCTCGGTCGTCGGCTCGGCCATTTCCCCCGTCATCAAGATCTGCGCCAATCCGGCGACGTATCGAAACCTTTCGGGCGACATGGACATCGACGCGGGCAGAATCCTCGAAGGCCGCGCGACCCTGGACGAAGTAGGGCGCGAAGTGTTCGACGCCACCATCGCCGTCGCCGCGGGCAGCGTGTCGAAATCGGAAGCACTCGGCCACCAGGAATTCATCCTGACCTACAAGACGTTCGACCCAGTCGGTCCCGCTTGCCTCCCGGCGAGCGCGGCGCCGAGACGCGCGGTATCGATTGCTTCGATCTAAGGCGGCTTTAATTCGGCAGATTCAATTCGGCAGACTCAATAAGGCGGACTCGATGAGCACTATTCCCGGAACACCGGTTGCCGAAAAACGCAAGATAGGCAGGACGTCGCTGGAGGTCACCGCGTTGTCCCTCGGCACCGCGCCTCTCGGCGGCTTGTATCACGATCTTACTGAAGCGGACGCGCAAGCGACGGTCGATGCCGCCTGGCAAAGCGGCATCCGTTACTTCGATACCGCGCCGCACTACGGTCACACTAAAGCTGAACATCGCCTGGGCGATGCGCTACGCCGCTACCCGCGTGAGGACTTCGTGGTGTCGACAAAGGTAGGCAGGCACTTTGTCCCGCGCACGACGCCGTACGACGGCAGCGAGGGCTGGTCGCGTCCGCTGCCGTTCCAGGCGATCTTCGATTACACGTACGACGGTATCCTGAGATCTTTTGAAGATAGTCAGCAACGGCTGGGAATGGTGGATATCGATATCGTGCTGATTCACGATATCGGTCGCGTCACGCACGGCGACAAAAACGCGTTTTATTGGCGGCAACTTCGCGACGAAGGTGGTTTTCGCGCGCTGGACGAACTGCGAGCCTCGCGAGGCGTAAAAGCCATAGGACTCGGGGTGAACGAAGCCGCCGCCATTCTCGACGTGATGGCTGAGTTCAATATCGACTGCGCGCTGCTCGCAGGACGTTATACGCTGCTGGAACAAGCCGTCCTCGACGACTTACTGCCCGCATGCGAGAAGCAGGGCGTCAGCATCATTTCGGGCGGCGCGTTCAATTCCGGCATTCTTGCGCGCGGATTGAAGAGTGAAGGCAACCCGCCCGTTCAGGAGCAGAAATTCAACTACGTCGATCCGCCTGCAGCGATTGTTGAACGGGTCGATGCCCTCGAACGGGTATGTCGTGAACATGGCGTCGCCTTGTCCAGCGCTGCCCTTCAGTTTCCTTATGCGCATAAAGTTGTGGCCACGGTGCTGATGGGGGCACGCAGCGCGGACGAGGTGCGCTTGAACGCGGCCTCGTTCGCCGATCCGTTGCCCGATGCCTTATGGGACGCGTTGCGTGCAAAAGGTTTGCTGCGCGCCGATGCGCCGGTGCCACGTCGTATGGGTGTTAAAAGCCCTTCGACAGAGCGCGCACCGTGACGACCGAACGTATCGACGCGCATCAGCATTTTTGGCAGCCCTCGCGCGGCGACTATGGGTGGCTGACGCCGGAACTCACGACCCTCTATCGGCCATTCGCTCCCGACGACTTGAAGCCGCTGCGCGAGGCTGCCGAAATCGGCCGGACCGTGGTTGTCCAGGCTGCGCCGACAATCGACGAAACGCGTTATCTGCTCGACCTTGCGCGAGATGAACCGTCGATCGCCGGTGTGGTCGGCTGGGTGCCGCTCGATGCGCCAAACGCTGCGGAATCGATCCGGGAATTGGCGCGCGACCCTAAGTTCAAGGGCGTCCGCCCGATGCTGCAGGACCTGAACGACGACCGCTGGATCGAGCAGCCGGAACTTGGCGCCGCGATCCACGCGCTCATAGACGGCGACCTGAGCTTCGACGCGCTGATCTTCACCCGCCACATCCCGTCGATAAAACGTTTCGCCGCGAACTTCCCGGCGTTGCGGATCGTGGTCGATCATGGCGCGAAGCCGCCTATCAAGGAGGGCGTTGCCGCGTGGCAGAGCTGGGCGGACGGAATGGAGCAGCTTGCCGCGCTGCCGCAACGGCTGCATTGCAAATTGTCGGGTCTCGCGACCGAAGCGGGGCCGGACTGGACGCCCGCAACGCTCAGGCCTTACGTCGATCATCTGATTGAGAACTTTGGACCGGAACGCCTGATGTGGGGAAGCGATTGGCCGGTATTGAACCTGAACGGCGATTACGCGCGATGGTCCACGGCGGCGCATTCGCTGACAGAGCGGCTTGGCGCGTCGGCGCAGCAAGCGATTTTCGGCGGCACCGCCCTGGCGTTTTATCGCTTGTAAACGCGAGACATAGGCGGGAACATAAGCGGGAACGTCAGCCGAGCCGCTGGCGATTTCGCAAAAAACCGGTCAGATGCGTAAGCGGAATTTCTCAGCATCGATTGCAACGAAAGCTGGGAATGGTACAAAGACTGGCACGCGCGCAATTTATGCAACACCGCGCGCGACCTGCGTGCGAATAGGCGTGCAGATGGGGGCGCAACGAACACCCTGCATGCGCGGATCACGGCAAGCCGCACTGAATAGCTGCCGAACGTTTCGAAACCGAACTTGAACTAAGGATCATTAACGATGAAACTGCTGCGCTTCGGCCCGAAGGGTCAAGAAAAACCGGGTTTGCTGGATCAGGACGGCAAGATTCGGGATTTGTCGAAGGTTATTGACGACATCGCCGGTGAAACGCTAAGCGACGCTGGTCTCGCGAAACTGCGCGCCATCGATCCCGCTTCGCTGCCTGTCGTATCGGGCGAGCCGCGTATCGGGCCGTGCGTGGGCCGCGTCGGCAAGTTCGTTTGCATCGGCCTGAACTATGCGGATCACGCTGCCGAGTCGAATCTGCCGGTCCCGACGGAACCGGTGCTGTTCGGCAAGTGGACCAGCGCGATTTGCGGCCCGAACGACGATGTTGAAATTCCGCGTGAGTCGAAGAAGACCGACTGGGAAGTGGAACTCGGCGTGGTGATCGGCAAGCACGCGAAATACGTGAGCGAAGCGGACGCACTCGATTACGTCGCCGGATATTGCGTGATCAACGACGTTTCCGAGCGCGAGTGGCAGATCGAGCACGGCACGCAATGGGACAAGGGCAAGGGCTTCGACACGTTCGGCCCGCTTGGACCGTGGCTTGTCACGAAGGACGAAATCGCCGATCCGCAGAAGCTTTCCATGTGGCTCGAAGTGGACGGCCATCGCTATCAGAATGGCAATACGAAGACCATGGTGTTCGGCGTCGCGCAACTCGTGGCGTATTTGTCAAAGGTAATGAGTCTCCAGCCTGGCGATGTCATTTCCACCGGAACGCCACCGGGCGTGGGCATGGGCGTGAAGCCGTCGCCGATTTATCTCAAGGCCGGGCAGACCATGCGCCTGGGCATCGAGGGGCTGGGCGAGCAGCAGCAACGCACGGTTGCCGCGAAGTAAGCACCATCAAAAGAAGTCAGCACCATCAAAAACCCCCGCTGATGCTTTAAATCGGCGGGGGTTTTATTCAAGCGCAGCATCCAACCCTCAATCGTTGAATACCGGCTCGATTTCCGAGGCCATCTCGCTGATCCGATGAATCGTGCCTTGCGCCACGGCGACAAGCCGTTCGGCGCCGCCGTCAGTGACATACACGTCGCACTGACAGGTTGCCTGCGTCATGCCCGCATAAACCACGCGGGCGCGCGCCATCAAGGTTCCCGAGACGGCGGGGCGCAAATAATTGATCTTATATTCCCCCGTCACCACTTTCGGTCCAAGGCGCAGCGCGCCGGCGAAGGTGAGCGCATTTTCGACCAGGTAACTCACCACGCCGCCATGCACGAAACCGTGCTGCTGCCTGAGTTCATCGCGAATCGTCAGGCACAACGTGAGACTCGTGGAGTCGATCTGCATCAGCTTCGTTCCCAGCAACGCGCTAAACGGTTGCGCATTCAACGCGCCGCGAGCGATATCGACAAGTTCAGCCATTCGGACACTCCTACACTTGGTTTTGGTCCAGTTAGCGTGAGTCCACGTATCCGCAAGCGCGGCGGCAGCCACCGATGCGGTCCTGCAGAAGACTGTAGGTAGCGCTTTCACACTCTGCAAGGACGATCTCGATTTCATCGATAAATTAACGATCCCGAACGGTTTTTCGCAGGGGTTTGCGAATTTCATTACGCAACAAGAAAACGCCCCGCGAAATTCGCAGGGCGTTCGGTGCCACGTCTCGCGCGACAACGCTCAGGTCACGGCAAAGCGGCGTAGGCGGTCGCGAGGTGATAGGGCGTTGTGGAGGGCAACTCAGCCCGCACGATCACGCCCTCGGCCGTCTGGCTCTCCACCCAGCCATGGGGGCGCAGAAAACGCGTGGCAAAACGCGCGATTTGCGCGGGCAATTGCGCACGCACGGCGGGCTCGGCGTGATGCGCAAGTGCGCGCAGATATTCGCTTTGCGCCCAGATTCGCTGTGTCGGGTCGATCGTTCGGCCCTCTTCATCCAGCGAAGCAGCCACGCCGCCCGTCGCCGGATCGACGCCGAAACGTTGCACAAAATCGAAAGCCTGAATC
>NZ_JBAUSA010000945.1:0-3604 GCF_049581465.1 Caballeronia sp.
GGTAGAGCGCGTTGCGCGTGGTCGTTTCCACCGTGGCGTTGCCGAAGACGCTGGTGATGCCGAGCAGGTCGATCTCCGGATGCAGCGCTTGGAAGACGAGCGCCATGGCATCGTCGACGCCCGGATCCGTGTCGTAGATAATTTTGTGCAATGTCATAGATAAAACGCGTCCGGAAGTTGTTCGCGCGCGGTCGTGTCGCGCGTCGCGCCTCGCAGGTTGCCGAGGCGAATGGGCAACTCAGGACCGCCGAGCTCGATGATCACCTGGCGACACGCGCCGCATGGGGCGATGGGGCCGTCCGTGTCGCCGATCACGGCCAGCGCTGCAAACTCGTCGCGCGCGCAGCCCGCTGCGATCGCGCTAAAAAACGCCGTGCGTTCCGCGCAATTGCACAGTCCATACGATGCGTTCTCGACATTGCAGCCATCGAACACGCGACCGTCCTTGGCGAGCAGCGCAGCGCCCACCCTGAATTTCGAATACGGCGCATAAGCGCGCTCTCGCGCCGCTTCCGCGCGTTCGAGCAATTCGTCCATCGTCATGATTTCGTCCTTAGTTGAGGGTCAAGAACATGCCCGCGATAGTCGCGCTCATCAGGTTCGAGAGCGTAGCGGCGAGCACCACGCGCAAGCCGAGGCGTGCCACTTCCGCACGCCGCTCGGGCGCGACCGCGCTGAAGCCGCCAGTCAACACGGCGATCGACGCGAAATTCGCGAAGCCGCACAACGCGAACGACAAGATGGCAATGGTACGCGGATCGAGCACCTGCAAACCGGCCGCAGCAACACTGGCCGAATCCTTCAAGTAAGGCGACAGCGACGCATAGGCCACGAATTCATTGAGGATGATCTTTTCGCCAAGAAAGTTGCCGGCTAGCGCAGATTGGTCCCATGGCACGCCGATCAGGTAGGCAAGGGGCGCGAACACCATGCCGAGCAAGGATTGCATCGACGCGTGCGGATAGCCGAACCAGCCTCCAATACCGCCCACTACGCCGTTGAGCAACGCGATCAGCCCGACGAACGCAATCAGCATTGCGCCGACCATCACGGCGATCTTGAGGCCCACGGTCGCGCCGGAACTGGCCGCTTCGATCACGTTGGCCGGGCGCTTTTCGTCGAAGCTGAGATGTTCGAGCGTGACCCGGCTCGCTTCAGTCGACGGATGGATGATCTTGGCAAACAGCAGGCCGCCAGGCACCGCCATGAACGACGCTGCGAGCAAATACTCGACCTTTACGCCGAGCCCTGCGTAGCCCGCGAGAACCGAGCCCGCTACCGCCGCCATGCCGCTCGACATCACCGCGAAGAGTTCCGCATTGGACATGTCGCGCATGAAGGGCTTGACGACGGCCGGCATTTCACTTTGTCCAAGGAAGATCGTGGTGACTGCGGAAAACGATTCGAGCTTCGATACCCCAAGCAGCTTCTGGAAGATCGTGCCGAGCACGAGCACGATCCAGCGCATCACGCCGAGGTAATAGAGCACGGAGATCAGTGCAGTCACGAAGATGATGGCGGGGAGCACGCGTACGGCAAAGACGAAACCGCCATTGCCGAAAATCTCGAACATCTTGGGCTGCACGAGTCCACCGAACAGGAACTCGATGCCTGCACTCCCGTAGCCGAGAATGTCGTTCACGCCTGCCGCTGCGGCGGCGAGGACGCTCTTGCCAACGGGTACGAAGAGGATGAATGCGCCAATGCCGACCTGTGCCAGCAATGCGGGCACGACGGTGCGCAGCCGGATGCCGCGTCGATTGCTTGAGAAGAGGAAGGCGATAAACAGAAGTACGGCAATGCCGAGTACGTTGCGGGCGATAAGGGTCATGTGTCTCGATTTTATGTTGTTATGGCGGCCGCAATCCTACGCGATAAGGAATTTTGAAATAAGGGGTCAAAAGGAGGTGCATCCCGGGGATGGCGTGGCCGGTTTTGCTTACGGCGAGTGTGAATCGAGGGGGACGTTTCACTTTTCGAACGCTTCCGTCTCAAAATGTTAAGGTAGCGGTCAGCCTATTTCGAGATGGACCGTATCAGCGTGAAATTTGTATCCCATTTAAGGCTTGTCGGCGCGTCAATGGCCGCATCGGTTCTCATTTTGAGTGCCTGCGCGCCTTTGCCACCGGGCGGCGACGCCACCAACGCCACCCACGCGCAGGCCCCGAACGCCGCATCGGCGGCGACTCCAACGCCTCCGCTACCTGGCAACGGCGCAACGCAACCGGCGTCGGGCCCCCTCGGCGAACAGCACATCGCAATCGGCGGCGGGAATGGTTACCGCACGGAAATCGTCGTCACCCCGCCCAAGCAGGTTTGCGATCTCAATGCGTTCACCGATGGCATCCAGTACGGCTACGCCTACACCTGGAATCGCCTCGTGACGGAGCAAGCCCGCGATCCCGCCAAACACGCAGGTTCACCGCAACCTCAGTTCGATCCGTCCTCGATCCAGTTGCAGGACGAGCATTACCGGATTGTGTGGAACGGCAATCAGCGCGTGAATGCGTGTGCATCGGATGGCTATCTGATTGGACGCATTGTGGGGACACATCGCGCCTACGTCGACCTGAAGGGCGGCTCGACCTGAACGTCCAGGTCAATCGCAGGTGTGGGCGTCGGTGACATAGGCCGCCGCGCCCACAATGTCGCCGTAAATCGTATAGCCCGTCCCGTTCGCCGATGGTTCCGCGTCGATCAATAACATGGTCTGGCCACTCGCACCGTGCACGGTCACGACGTCGCCATCGGCGTTCGGCGAGTACTCGCCGATCTTCAGCGGCCGCAGGCGCCATTTCGCCTTCACGCAGGCGACGAACGGCAGCGGCGGCAGCCGCGACGTACCCGCTCCGACCGGAACGGTCTGTACGAGTTTATCGGCCGTGGTGACGCAGGCACTAAGGGCCAGCGTGGTGGCGGTCAACATCATGCTCACGGCGATACCTGACAATTTCATACGGTCGAGCCTTGTTTGCGGGTGATAAATGGCGGCGCGCGGGGCGTGCACCGGAGCCGAGATGCTACCCGGTCGGCCGCCGAGTCGCCAAGCGAAGTCCGGTAATTCCGCCCGAACGGTCTATTGCGCGCGTGGTTTCATCAGCGTTTTCTTAAGTCTCGTCAACCCGAGCCGATATACATCCGTTGCTAATCGTAACGTTCGATTCAGCTTTTTGAAATCCGGGTTCGATGTTGCACATGAAGTGGTCCGCGAGAGACCGCCCCGAATCAACACCCAGAAACCAACAAAACACCGCAAAGCCGCGAGGCGGGACGGTGTTGAATAGAAGCCCGGTAATCCGCATGTCTCGCAGAAATAGTTTGAGTACCGTTCGCCTGCTCGGACCGTTGGTCCGATTTTCGCGGACGTCGCGCTTGCAGCGCTTCGTGGCTCCTGTGCTCGCGCTGGTCGTTTGCACGTTGCTGCTGGTCATTTTTCAGCATCTTTCCCGTGCTGTGAACTACAGGGCCGTCGTGCATGAATTGCACGGCATGACGTTCAATGCCTGGGCCGGGGCGCTCGTTGCCACCGCGCTCAGCTACGCGGCCATGGTCGGCCGTGACGCTGTCGGCCTTCGATACCTCGATGTCAAAGTACCGCGTCCCG